>DAIQRN010000107.1:0-7723 GCA_036786185.1 Acidovorax sp.
GCTCGCCGTCGCGCACATGCAGGTGCCAGTCGTCGGGGCGGGTGATGGTGAGGGTATTGAGGGTGGGTGCGGCGGTCATGGCGCCATTGTCCCATCGGTGCCGGGGCAGGCGTCCAGCGGCCTTTCCTTCATTTGAAGGATGCTTTCTGCGCAGACGTTTGCAACCATCGCCAACGGCCCTGCCGGGCAGAACATTTGCTCCCTTATCAATAGCATACAGCGCTTGACCAATGAGCGCTACAGGCAATTTTTATCACCAATCATGCACTACGCATCCAGACTCCTTATCGCCAGCACCGTCCTGCTCTGCGCCGCAGCAGCGGTGGCCGACACGGCCGTGCCCAAGCAGGACGTGAAGGGCCTGACCGACCCGCCCGGGCTCAAGCGTTACGCAGGCTCGGTGCTGGTGTACCGCGACGACGTGGCCTACGACGAGGTGAAGTGGCCCACGGGCCGCGCTACGGAGCAGGGCGGCCAGTGGCAGATGGCCCAGTCGCTGGCCCGCTCCGGCCAGCGCAGCGCGGCGCAGTACCTCACCCCCGAGGGCCGCAGCGCGCTGGAGGTGCTGCGCAACTACCAGCAGGAGATGAAGGGCGCGGGCTACGAGACGGTGTACGAATGCACGGGCGATGCCTGCGGCGACGCGCAGAACATCAGCCAGTATGGCCTGTCCTCGCTGGTGATGCCCACGACCTGGGAATCCAAGGTGGGCAACAACTCCGTGGCTGCGTGTGGCGGCGGCGGCCTGGTCAGCGACTTCCGCTACGCGGTACTGGACAACAAGACCACGGGTGCGGCCCTGGCGGTGCTGGCGTGGAAGCCGGGCATTCTGTCGGCCTACTGCGACGAGAAGGAGTTCCAAAAGCGCACCAGCGTGTTCGTGACGCACGTCACCCCAAAAGCGCGCGAGCAGAAGATGGAGGCCATCACTGCGTCCGAGATCAGCAGGGGGCTGGACGCCAGCGGCAAGGTCGCCATCTACGGCATCCTGTTCGACACCAACAAGGCCGACATCAAGCCCGAAAGCCAGCCCTCGCTGGAGCAGATCGGCAGCCTGCTCAAGGCCCAGCCCGCGCTCAAGCTGCATGTGGTGGGCCACACCGACAACGTGGGCCAACTGGCCGCCAACCTCGACCTGAGCCGCCGCCGCGCCGATGCCGTGGCCGCCGCACTCCACCGCTCCTTTGGCATTGCCCGCGACCGCCTCACGGCCAACGGCGTGGCCAGCCTGGCGCCCGTGGCATCGAACCGCGATGAGGCGGGGCGCGCCAAGAACCGGCGCGTGGAACTGGTACTGCAGTAGCGGCCACTCTGTTTTTGATAGCTGCCAGCGCATGGTGGGTAGGCGCTAGCGGCACTTTTTATGCCAAACTCCCTTCCTGTGGTGCATGGGAAGGGATGCGATGGACCAAGACCGGGAAGTCAGCACAGAGGCGGTATCGCCAGCCACACTCAACCGCGTGCAGGCCGCTCTCTATGGCGCGGTGGGCTCGGACGCGGCCTGGGCCGAAGCGCTGCGCGTGGTGGCACAGGAGTTCGATGCCAGCTTTGCCATGCTGGTGGCTGCGGGCCAGGGCCAACGCGACCAGAGCTTTTATGCCGCGTGGAACCATCCCGAAGAGGCCGCGCGCGCCTATTCCGACCACTGGTGGCAGTACGACCCATGGCTGGAGCAAGGCGTCGCGCGGGGCCTGATGGTGCAGGGCCACATCACGCGTGGCAGCGACATCCTGCCACCCGTGCGGCTGCGCGCCAGTCGCTTCTACCGCGACTACCTGGCCTTGCTGCCCGCCGAGCACCTGCTGGTGTGCATGGTGTCGGACGGCAGCGTGCCGGGCATGGCGCCGCTGTCACATCTGAGCTTCTTCCGCCGCCCCGATCAACCCGACTTCAGCCCGGCGGACCTGGCGCGGCTGCGCGCCTTCTACCCGCACGTGCTGCGCGCCTTCGACCTGCACTGGACCACGCGCCGCCTGGAGGACCAGGTGACGATGCTGCGCCGCTTCCTGGACGCCTTCGAGTTCGGCGTGGTGATGCTCGACCCCGCCGCCGCCGTGCTGTACGCCAACCGCAGTGCGCTCGCCATGGCTGCCCAGCCGTCGCTGGCGCACTGGCTGGGCGCCCTGCCCCGGCGCGTGGCGGCGCAAGACCCACTGGGTCGGCTGGTGCACGCCTGCGCACGGGGCCAGGGCGGCGGCATGGCGCTGGGGGCCGAGGCGCCCGAGCTTCTGGCGCTGGCCCTGCCCATCGCCGGAATGCAGGAGGCCGGAACGACCATCGCGCAGAAAGGTGCACAACGGCCACCGCCACCGCAGGCTCTGCCCGGCGCCTGCATGCTGCTGCTCACGCGCCACGCGCATGTATCGCCGTCGGTGCTCGACTTCGTGATGCACACCTTCGGTCTGAGCATCGCCGAAGCGCGCCTGCTGTCCCCACTGCTGCGCGGCAGCGCCCCGGTGGAAATCGCGACCGAGTTGGGCGTGAAGGTCAGCACAGTGCGGTCCCAGCTCTCGGCCATATTCGCCAAGACAGGTACGCTGCGACAGCAAGACCTGATCCGGCTGCTGGGCAGCGTGCCGCCGGTGCATCTGTAAATGAAAAACGGCCCCTTGGGGCCGTCGGTTGGGTGAATGCAGTGGGTTCAGTGCTGCAGGATCTTGTTCAGAAAGTCCTTGGTGCGTGGCTGACGGGCTTCGGGGTGGTTGAAGAAGTCGTCCTTGGAGCAGTCTTCCAGGATCTTGCCGCCCACGTCGATGAAGATCACGCGGCTGGCCACCTTGCGCGCAAAGCCCATTTCGTGGGTCACGCACATCATGGTCATGCCTTCCTTGGCCAGGCTGACCATCACGTCCAGCACTTCGCCGACCATTTCGGGGTCGAGCGCGGAGGTGGGCTCGTCGAACAGCATCACGATCGGGTCCATCGACAGCGCGCGGGCAATGGCCACGCGCTGCTGCTGGCCGCCCGAGAGCTGGCCGGGGAACTTGTCCTTGTGCGCCATCAGGCCCACGCGGTCGAGCATTTTCAGGCCCCGCACCCTGGCCTCGTCGGGGCTGCGGCCCAGCACCTTGATCTGCGCGATGGTCAGGTTCTCCGTCACAGACAGGTGCGGAAACAGCTCGAAATGCTGGAACACCATGCCCACCTTGGAGCGCAGCTTGGGCAGGTCGGTCTTGGGGTCGTTGACCTTGGTGCCGTTGACGATGATCTCGCCCTTCTGGATTGGCTCCAGCGCGTTCACCGTCTTGATCAGCGTGGACTTGCCCGAGCCCGAGGGGCCGCAGACCACCACCACGTCACCCTTATCGATGCTCACCGAGCAATCGTGGAGCACCTGCACCGGGCCGTACCACTTGGAGACGTTCTTGATTTCAATCATTTTTTCAGACATGGGAGCGTTTTCTCCAGTGGGGTTCAACGAATGATCGCAATCTTCTTGTGGATGCGCTTGACGACATACGACAGCGAGAAGCAGATCACGAAGTACACGACAGCCGCCAGCAGGTACGACTCCTCGGGGCGGCCAAAGTTTTTGCCAGCAGTCTCAAAGCCCTTGAGCAGATCGTAGGCGGTGATGATGTACACCAGCGAGGTGTCCTGGAACAGGATGATGGTCTGCGTGAGCAGCACGGGCAGCATGTTGCGAAAGGCCTGCGGCAGGATGACCAGGCGCATGTTCTGGCCATAGGTCATGCCCATGGCCTGGCCCGCAAAGACCTGGCCGCGCGGGATGGACTGGATACCCGCACGCATGATCTCGGAGAAGTACGCCGCCTCGAAAGCGATGAAGGTGATGACGGCCGAATACTCCGCGCCAATGGGCCGCCCGATGATGATGGGCACCAGCAGGAAGAACCACAGCAGCACCATCAGCAGCGGAACACTGCGCATGCCGTTCACGTAGATGACGGCTGGCACTTCCAGAAACTTGCGGCCCGACAGGCGCATCAGCGCCAGCAGCGTGCCAAAGAAGATGCCACCCAGCGTGGCCACGGCTGTCAGCGCCAGGCTGAAGTACAGGCCCTTGAGGATGAAGTCGTTGACCAGCGACCAGCTGTAGAAGGAAAAGTCGAGATTGAGCATGTCAGTGGCCTCCTGCGGTGCCTGCGGCCACGAAACCGGGCACGCGCACCTTCTTTTCGATGAAGGCCATGACGCGGTTGATGACCAGCGCCGAGATCATGTACAGCACCGTCACCCCCAGGTAGATGGGAATCGGCCGCGAAGTCTCTTCACCGGCCTGCAGCGAGAACTGCGTCAGCTCCGCGATCGACACCGCGAACGCAACGGATGAATTCTTGAAGATGTTCATCGATTCGCTGGTCAGCGGCGGCAGGATGATGCGGTAGGCCATGGGCAGCAGCACATAGCGGTAGTACTGCGGCGTGGTGAAACCCACCGCCATGCCCGCATAGCGCTGGCCGCGCGGCAGAGCCATGATGCCCGAGCGCAGTTGCTCGGCGATACGCGCCGAGGTAAAGAAGCCCAGGGCACACACCACCAAGATGAAGGGCGATACATCGCGCATGGCCGGCACGACCTTGGGCACGACGAAGTACCAGAGAAACACCTGCACCAGCAGCGGGATATTGCGAAACAGCTCCACCCAGGCATTGCCAAAACGCACCAGCCAGGGGCTGTCCTGCAAGGTACGCAGGGTTCCAATGATCGAACCCACCACCAGCGCCACCAGCAGCGCGCACAGCGCCACGGCCACGGTCCAGCCCCAGGCGTTGAGCATCCACTGCAGATACGTCTGGTCCTGCCCACTCGCAAAGCAGCCGGCGACCACTTCATTGGTCAGGGTGTCCTCGCAGAACACCGACAAATCCAGCTTTGCCATTTTTCCTCCTCCTGCGGGCCACCTGCTGGCCGCCCATTCCCAATCAAAAAGCCCGCCCAGGAAAGTTGTGCCAGGGCGGGCTCACACCATCAAGACAGCGATGTACCTGTTACTTGGCGGCGTAGTCTTCCATGGGCTTGGTGTTGGGGTTGGCCCAAGCTGCCTTGGTGCCTTCCGAAGCAGGCATGTTCAGGTTGACGTTGTTCGGAGGGATGGGTTGCATGAACCACTTGTCGTACAGCTTGGCCAGCGAACCGTCCTTGATCTGGCGCGCAATGCTGTCGTTCATGGCCTTTTGCAGCTTGACGTCGCCCTTGGGCAGCATGCAGGCGATAGGCTCTACGGACAGCACTTCGCCGACCATCTTGTAGTCCTTAGGCGCCTTGGACTTGGCAGCGTTGGCAGCCAGGATGGAGCCGTCCATCACGAACGCATCGGCGCGGCCCGACTCCAGCAGCAGGAAGCTGTCGGCGTGGTCCTTGCCCATGACTTCCTTGAAGTCGATGCCTTCGGCGCGCTTGTTCTTGCGCAGGGTCTGCACAGAGGTGGTGCCCGTGGTGGTGGCCACGGTCTTGCCCTTCAGGTCAGCAATGCCGTTGATGCCCGAGTTGGCCTTGGTCAGGATGCGCACTTCTTCCACGTAGGTGGTGTAGGCGAAGTCCACGTCCTTCTGGCGTGCGGAGTTGTTGGTGGTGGAGCCGCACTCAAAGTCGATGGTGCCGTTTTGCACCAGGGGCACGCGGTTTTGCGAAGTGATGACCTGGTAGTTGATGGTCAGCGGCTTGCCAACGTTCTTGCTGATGTCGTCGATGATGCGCTCGGCCATCTCGGTGTGGAAGCCCACATACTTGCCACCACCCAGGGTGAAGGCCAGGCCGGATGAATCACGCACCCCGAGGTTGACGGAACCGCGATCCTTGATTTTGGCCAGGGTGTCGGTGGCCTGGGCGAAGGCGCTGCCTGCGGCCAGAGCGGTCACAGCAATCGCGAACAAATGCTTCTTCATCAATGTCTCCTTGTGAGTGAAAAGTAAAGGGCGGGATTTTAGGCACATGGTGACGTCCACAACCGGGACGGCCCATGGGCCTGAAAGGGTGTCCGTACTATGCGCTAGAACGGCACTTGGTCGGTAGGGTATTTCCAGAAATCCCGCAACAGGTAGCTGACCGGCAGGTTCAGAACGGTATTGCCCGGCGGGATGGGTTGGTTGAACCACTTGTCGTAGATGGGGTAAATCTCGCGGCTGGTGATCAGGCGGCGCATTTCGTCGTCCACCAGCTTCTTGAACTCGGGGTCATTCTTGGGCAGTACGATGGCCAGCGGCTCGGTGGTCATGAAATGGCCCACGATCTTGAGCGCCTTGGGATCAGGCCGCCCGGCCGCCAAGCCGTACAGCAGCACATCATCCATCGCGAAGGCGTCGGCCTCGCCCGTCTCCACCATTTCCACACCCTTGGCATGGTCGGGCGCCTCCAGGATGGTGATGCCCATCAAATGTTGGCGGTTGGCCTGCTCCGCCGCCTTGAGCGGCGTGGTGCCCTTGGTAGAGACCAGCTTCTTGCCATTGAGGTCTTCCAACCGCTCGATCGTGCTGCTGGATTTGACCAGCAGGCGCGCACCGGCAATGAAGTGCGGAATGGTGAACGCCACGGTCTGGCGCCGCTCGGCATTGTTGGTGGTGGAGCCGCACTCCATGTCGGCCTTGCCCTGCTGGACCACTGCGATGCGGTTGGCGGGCGTGACGGCCATGAGCTCCACTTCCATGTCCTTCTTGCCGGTCTTCTTGCGCACCAACTCGGCCATGCGCAGGCACAGGTCCACCGCGTAGCCCACAGGCTTGCCAGACTTGGAATCCACATACGAGAACGGCACCGAGGACTCGCGGTGCGCAATCACCAGCTTGCCGCCAGCGCTGATGCGCTCCAGCACCGTCGCAGCCTGCGCGGACATGGCCAGCAAACAGCCCAGGGCGACCAGGCCTTGGGCGAGTTTCCAATGCTGAGCTTTCATGGGGCGTCCAGGGAGATGAGATGAGATGGAGCCAGCAAGATTCACGCCATCAGAGGCGACTGCGGGCTCTGGCGGCAGGGTCCAGCCCAGCGCTGGCGCGAACTGTACGTGCCGCCACCTTGAAATTCCAATGCCGTTTGCGCGCGCAACCATGCAAAATGTTCATATTGGTATTTACCCTTAGCATAACCCAGCCTGTGCCTGGGTTTGCAGGTAAGTCCAGAGGGCCTGGGCCATGCCTTTGGGTGTTTCCTTGTCCGAAGGCCTTTCGCGGTAGGCCCGCACGTCCATCGTCATTTGCAAGTCTTCGGTGCCAGGCGGCGCGGCGCTGACCAGGCGGCGCGCGCGCAGCTCCTTTTTCACGGCGCTGTGCGGCAAAAAGGCCACGCCATGGCCTTCGAGCGCCATGGCCTTGAGGCCCTCGGCCATATCGGTCTCGTAAACACGCTCCAGGTGGATGGGCGTGCCCGATTGCTTGAGGATGAGTTCAGTCACCCGCCCCAGATAAGCGCCCGGCGCATAGCCCAGGTAAGGCAGCGGCTCGCCTGGACGGCCCGGCAGGCGGTGCAGGGGCTGGCCATCGGCGTCGGCCTTGCTGTAGGGCGACAACACCTCCTGGCCCAGGCTCACCATTTCGTAGCGGTCGGCATCCAGCTGAAACGGCTGCGAGGGGTGGTGGTAGGCGATCAGCAGGTCGCAGCCGCCTTCTACGAGGCGCATCACGGCGTCGTGCACGTTGAGGGCAATCAGCCGGCTCTTGAACGGGCCGAACTTGTCGTGCAGGCTGGACACCCAGGCCGGAAAAAAGGTGAACGCCAGCGTATGCGGCACGGCGAACTCGATCATGTCCTTGCCCGCGCTGGTGTGCGC
>DAIQRN010000527.1:0-1736 GCA_036786185.1 Acidovorax sp.
CTTCTACCGCGAGCAGTTCGGCATCGTGCGCGCGGTGCTGCCGCGCGTGCTGTCGATGGAGCAGGTGCAGCGCGTGATCGACGCCACCCCGGTGGAGATCGAGGTGTTCGGCTTCGGCAGCCTGTGCGTGATGGTCGAGGGGCGCTGCGCCCTGTCGTCCTACGTGACGGGCGAGTCGCCCAACACCCACGGAGTGTGCTCTCCGCCCAAGTCGGTGCGCTGGCAGGAAACGCCCAAGGGGCTCGAATCGCGCCTGGGCGGTGTGCTCATCGACCGCTACGCCCCCGGCGAAAACGCGGGCTACCCCACGCTGTGCAAGGGGCGCTTTGACGTGGGCGAGGACGAAAACTACTACGCCATCGAAGAACCCACCAGCCTCAACACCCTCGAACTGCTGCCAAAACTCATCAAGATGGGCGTTCGCGCCGTCAAGATCGAAGGCCGCCAGCGCAGCCCCGCCTATGTGGCGCAGGTCACCAAGGTGTGGCGCGACGCCATCGACAACTGCCTGGCCGACCCGCTGCGCTACGCCCCCAAGACCGCCTGGATGGCCAGCCTCGACCAGGTGGCCGAAGGCCAGCAGCACACCCTGGGCGCCTACCACCGCCCCTGGAAATGACGAACATGATCAAGCTCTCTTTGGGTGCGCCGCAGTACTACTGGCCGCGCCAGACCTATTTCGACTTCTACGAGGCCATGGCGGCGTCGCCGGTGGACATCGTTTACCTGGGCGAAACCGTGTGCTCGCGCCGCAAGGAGCTGCGCCTCTCGGACTGGCTCGACATCGCCGACCTGATGCGCTCGGCTGGCAAGGAGGCCGTGCTGTCCACCCAGGTGCTGCTCGAATCGGGCGTGGAAGTCAGCACCATGCACAAGGTGACGGCCAACCCCGATTACCTCATCGAGGCCAACGACATGGGCGCTGTGCAGCGCCTGTCGGGCAAGCGCCCTTTTGTGGGTGGCCTGCACCTGAACATTTACAACCAGCCCTCGCTGCAGTGGCTGGCCCAGTTGGGCGCCACGCGCTGGGTGGCACCGCTGGAGATGAAGCACGAAGACCTTTCCGCCCTGATCCAGAACGGCCCGCAAAACCTGCAGACTGAAGTGTTTGCCTATGGCCGCATGGCGCTGGCGTTCTCGGCGCGTTGCTTTACCGCGCGCCAGCGCAACCTGCCCAAGGACGACTGCCAGTTCAGCTGCCTGGACCACCCCGACGGCCTGATGCTCAAGACCCGCGAGAGCGAGGAGTTCCTCGTGCTCAACGGCATCCAGACGCAGTCGGCCCGCGTGCACAACCTGATTGACGAACTGCCGCGCATGCAGCGCATGGGCGTGGCCGTGGCGCGCATCAGCCCCCAGGCGCAGCACACGGGCGAAATCGTGGCCCTGTTTGACGCCGTGCGCCAAGGCAGCCTGGCCCCGCGCGATGCCCGCGCCCAGCTGCAGCCGCTCATGCCCGAGCAAAGCTGCAACGGCTACTGGCATGGCCGCCCCGGCCTGGACCTGGTCGATTCCGAGGCCCTGGCCGCGGCCTGAACGCCATGGCCGGCCTGCTCCCCTGTCACTTCAGCGGCGCCAGCAAGCGCCGGGCTGGCGGCTTTGGTTTGCGGGCAACGCTGAACGAGGACCTCGCGTGCCGCGCATCCCGGAGGCTTGTTCAGCGTCGATTTAGTGTAGAAGTGGCCTCTCCCGCTCTGCAGCATTGGTTTTGTTGCTATCAATTTTTTAGTCTCTGG
>DAIQRN010000108.1:0-7657 GCA_036786185.1 Acidovorax sp.
GATGCGCTGGAATTCCTCTCCAAGCTGCGCATCGCGCACCAGGCGCGGCAGATGGAGAAGGGGGAGGCGCCGGGCAACTTCATGGCGCTGGAGGAGTTGTCCAACTTCGAGCGTAGCCATTTGAAGGAAGCGTTTTCGGTGGTGCAGACGCTGCAGGGGGTGCTGGGGCAGCGGTATCAGACGGGGCGTTATTGAGACAAGCGCCACGCGGCGCGCAACCTCCTGGCCTTCCCGCCACCAACATCCGTTCGGACTGAGCTGTCCAAGGCGGGGCGTGCTGGTTTGAGAGGTGTGCTGGGGTTGAGGGCGGAGGCCGGGAGTCGCCCGGCGTGCGAGTAACTTTCTTTTGGGTCGCCAAAAGAAAGTCACCAAAGAAAAGGCGACCCCCAGTCTGCGACCCCTTCGCGGTGCGAAGGGGCAAACCTGCGTCGGGGCGGTTGCGGGGTGCGCCGTGGAACTCGCTTTGCTGCTGCGCAGCGCCGCTCGGACAACCACGGCGAGTCAGAGCACGAGGCATGGGCGCTCCGACGCCCATGCTCACCCCGCAACCGCCCCGCCGCAGGCGCAGCCAGCAGGGGTGGGGAGCCAAACAGCCGAGCAGCCGCACGGGCCTTTGCTTCGCTCGGCCCCATCTCGCGGGCGCAAGCGCCACGCGCTGCGCAGGCTGGGCCGAGCGCAGCGCAGCGAAGCAATGGCCCGTGTGGATGTCCGCACCCCGGGTTCCCTTCAGGATGCGCCGAGGAGCGCAGCGGCCAGCGGATCAGGGCTCGCGATTGTCTGAGCGAAGCGAGTTCGAGCGAGACCCCGCTGGACGCGAGCACCGCAGGTTGCCCGCAGCGAAGCGAAGGGACGCAGCGTGTAGGGTCGCCTTCTCTTTGGTGACTTTCTCTTGGCGACGCAAGAGAAAGTTACTGCGCCGCCGGGCGCACACCCCGGCCTCCGCGCTTAAAACAGGCACGCCATCAAACCAGCGCACAAGCCCTTGCTTCGACAGCTCAGCCCGAACTGGGGGGGCTTGAAGCTATGAAAATAATAGCTATAAGCGCTCTTTCAATAAGCGCCAGAGCCCAAAAAAACCAAAAACTGGGCCGCCACATCCTGAACCACAGCACCATCGCCCCACCTCAATACTTCAACCGCGCGTAATACGTCTTCTGCGCCGCCTCGCGTGCCTGGCGCAGCGTGTGGATGCCCTGCTCCTGTAACAGCGGAATCAGCCGCAGCCAGATCTCGGCCGTCACCAGCGCGTCGCCCAGTGCGGTATGCCGGCCGAGCACGGTGATGTTGAACCGCTCGGCAATGGCTTCAAGCCGGTGCGACTCCTGGTGCGGGTGCACCACGGCCGACAGCAGCAAGGTATCGAGCACCGGCTGATGGAAAGTAATACCCGTGGCCGCTTCCTGCAGTTGCAGAAAGCGCATGTCGAACGCCGCGTTGTGCGCCACCAGCACGGTGTCCTGGGCGTAGGCATGGAACACGGGCAGCACGTCGGCTATGCGGGGCTTGCCCGCCACCATGTCCTGCGTGATGCCGTGGATCGGGATGGATGCCTGGGGGATGGGCCGGCCAGGGTCCACCAGCTGCTCGAAGGTTTCCTGGCGCAGCAGCTTGCCATTGACGATGCGGGCGGCGCCCAGCTGGATGATGGCGTCGCCCCCGGCGGGGTTCAGGCCCGTGGTCTCCGTGTCGAACACGGTGTAGGCCAGCTCGGCCAGCGGGCGGTCGTCGAGGACGCTGCCCTGCTCGTCCATCTGGAACAGGTCAAAGTCGTAGTACTCGGGGCGGCTGTAGCCGTTGCTGTCGCCCACGGTGGATTCCCCCGGGCCGTGCACGCTGGCCAGTGGCAGCAGAAAACGGAAAAACGCCTGGTGGCGCACACGGTCGCGCTCAAACCACATCTCGCCGCCATGGCGTTCGACCACATCGCGCACCGAAAGCGGTGTGCGCTCGGTCCCGAAGCGCATGCCATACATCTCCCAGCTCATCACGGTTTCGTTGCTCATGGCCTGGCCGGCCCAGACCAGGTCGAGCTGGGCATGGCCGCCCACGGGCTGCAGGCGCAGCTGCAGGAAACGCACCTCGAATTCATCGACCAGCCGGTGGGCCAGGTAGCTCAGCGCCTGCAGCAGGGTGTAGCTGTCCACCTTGAGCCAGAGGCTGGTGTCCACCTCGTCCAGGGTGACGGGGCGCTCGCACACCGAGGTGATCTGCCGCTGCGCCGCGTTGACCAGGTCTGCGCCCAGCATGTTTTCGAGCGGCCAGCGGGTTTTGAGCCTCTGGGTGGCACGCTGCGCCAGGTCGTTGACGCGCCGCCCCATGGCGCCTACTTCGTCGCGCACCACGGCGAGGAATTTTTCGCGCATGGCGGGTTCCAGGTCGGCGTAGCCCAGCATGTCCACGGCGGCCTGGATGTTGGCCAGCGATGCGCGGCTGCCTTCGGTCAGCCCGTGCAGCAGCTGGTCCCGTTCGGACTCCTCCTCCACGCTCTGGGTGACGTTTTCGAGCATCAGCACAAAGCCGCTGATCTGGCCCGCCGACGCCGCGCCAGCCCCTGCGTGGTCCGCAGCCTCCTGCACCATGCGCACGGGCGCCACCTGCACGCGCAGCAGCTGCCCGCCCTGCGCCGTGGTCAAAAACTGGGCCGACGGGCTGGCCGCCCTGCGTGCCATGGCCTGGTGGATGCGCTCCAGCGCGTGGGTGAACACCTGGCGGTCAAACACGGCATACACCGAGCGCCCGATGCCGATCAGCTCGGCCCCGGCGGCTGCGGGGCTGGCGTGGCCCTGGTTGAGCGCGCGGAACAGCTGGCGCGCGCGCTGGTTGTACAGCAGGATGCGGCCGTCGCGGTTGCATACCACCACGCTCTGGTTCAGCTCGGCCATCAGCGCGGCCAGGCGGTTTTTCTCCTGCTGCACGTTGTGGCTGGCCCGGGCCACCTGCGCGTCCATGTCGGCGCGCAGGCCGTCGCGCTGCGCGGCCAGTTCGTTCACGGCGGCGGCGAGGTTCTGCATTTCCGTGGTGCCACGGGGTTTGAGCCGCTGCGGTGTGGCGGCCGTCAGCACGACGCGTGTCTCTTCCAGCAAGCGGGCGGGTGCGCCCACGTAGCGGCGGTAGAGCATCTGCAGCGCGCCACCCACCACGGCCAGGCCTGCCAGCCACCCCAGTGCCACCAGGGCCATGCGTGGGGCCAGTACCTCGCCGACCGCATCGCGCTCGCCCGGCTCCAGGGTGGACCACACCACCACGCCCATCAGCACCAGCCAGGCGGCCATGACCAGCCCGGCAAGGGCCACCGCCAGCAGCAGGCGCGGGTCGATCTTCTTCATGCTGCGCCTTCGGAAGGGCGCCCTAGCAGGTCGGCCACCTTTTGCACCAGCTCACGGGTGGAGAAAGGCTTGGTCATGTAGGCATTGGCGCCCAGCGCCAGGCCCTTGGCGACATCCGTCTCCCGGCCTTTGGCGGTGAGCATGAGGATTTTGGTGGCCTGCAGTGCGGTGTCGGCGCGCACCGCCTGGCACACCTCGAAGCCTGTCTTGTGCGGCATCATCACGTCCAGCAGCACCAGGTCGGGGCGTTCGCGGGCAATGCTCTCCAGTGCTTCATTGCCATCGCGGGCAATCACTACCGTGTAGCCTTCGCGCTGCAGCAGGTATTCGAGCGAGATCACGATGTTGGGCTCGTCGTCGGCGATCAGGATCTTGGCGGTCATGGCGGTGTGGGGGCAGTAGCAGGGTGGGGGCGCAGCGGTAGCCAGAAGCGAAAGCATGCGCCGGTGGCAGGGGGCGGCGGCGGTGGCTCCAGCCACAGGCGCCCGCCGAAATGTTCAATGATGTGGCGGCTGATGGGCAGACCCAGGCCGGTGCCCTGGGGGCGCTGCCCGGCGTCGCTGGCCTGGTGGAAGCGGTCAAACACCAGTTGCGCCTGGGCCGGGTTCACGCCGGGACCGTTGTCCTGCACCGTGACCGTGATGCCTTCGCTGTCAGACTGCACATCCACCACCACCTGGCCGCCGGTGTGCGGCACGAACTTGGCGGCGTTCGACAGCAGGTTGAGCATCACCTGCATCAGCCGGTCGGGGTCGGCATGCAGCACGGGCACGCTGGCAGGCATGCGGACGGACACCGTGGCGGCGCGCTCGCGAAACACTTCGGCGGTGGTCGCCACGGCCTGTTCGATCAGGGCACGCAGATCCACCGCCGCCACGTGCCAGTCGGCATGGCCGGCTTCAATCTTGGCCATGTCCAGCACCTGGTTCACGAGCCGCGTCAGGCGCTCGGTCTCCGACACGATGATGCCGATGAACTGCTGGCGCTGGGCCGCAGGCATTTCCGCGTTGTCCCGCATCAGCTCGGCCAGCGCCCGGATCGAGGTGAGTGGGGTGCGCAGCTCGTGCGTGACCGACGACATGAAGTCGTCCTTCAGGCGGTCCAGGCTCTGCAGCTGGTTGTTGGCTTCGCGCAGCTCCGCGGTGGCCTGCTCCAGCGAGCGCGACTTGTCTTCCAGCGCCCGCGAATACGCGCGGATCTGCGAGGTTTCGTCGAGGATGCGCAACACGTCGTCGGGGCTGAGGGTTTCTTCATCGGCCACCGACGCCACGAGCACCCGGGCCGATGCGCTGCCCACGGCCCCGGCCAGCTGCGTTTCCACAAACTGCACAAAGCGTGCATCAGGCCGGATGGCGTCGGTCTGCTGCAACCCCATTTGCCGGGCGTAGTGGGCAAACAGCGCATCGGCCTTGGCCGCGCCCAGAAAGCGCTCGCACAGCTGCAGCAGGTCGGCCGTGCGGGCGCGACCGCGCCAGAACACCGGGCTGGAGATGGCCGTGCGCTCGAACACATCCACAAACAGCAGTGCCTGGCTGGCCTCGCGGCCCGATGGCGCCCGCCACAGCGAGACGCCTACGTAGGCAACGATGTTGGCCAGCAGGCTCCAGAACAGCGAATGGGTGAGCCCGTCAAAACCGCCGAGCCCCAGCAGCTGCTCGGGCCGCAGCCAGCCGATGCCCCAGGGGCCGTCGGTCAGAAAGTCCGCATCGAGCCAGCCCGACTTGGCAATGGAGGGCAGCATGAGCGTGTACGCCCACATCGCAAAGCCCAGCATCAGGCCCGCGAGGGCGCCGCGCCGGGTGCCCCCCTTCCAGTACATGCCCCCCAGCGTCACCGGTGCAAACTGGGCCACGGCAGCAAAGCTGATGAGCCCGATGCTCACCAGGGCATACGCTTCCCCCGCCAGGTGGAAGTACACATAACCCAGCACCAGCACGCCCAGGATGGCCGCGCGGCGGATGCCCAGCAGCAGGAGCGAGAGATCCTGCCCCGCACCACTGCGCAGATGCCGCCAGCGCAGCAGCAGGGGCAGCACCAGCTCGTTGCTGACCATGGTGGACACCGCAATGGTCTCCACGATCACCATGCCCGTGGCGGCTGACAACCCGCCAATGAACACGAACAGCGCCAGTGCCGGCTGCCCCGCCGCCAGCGGCAGCGAGAGCACGAAGTTCTCGGCCTGTGAGGCATCGCCACCAAAGTACAGCAGCCCCCCCAGCGCAGTGGGCAGCACCAGCAGGTTGATGAGCAGCAGGTACAGCGGAAACACCCATACCGCACGGCGCAGGTGGGACTCGCGCACGTTCTCCACCACCATCACCTGGAACTGCCGTGGCAGAAAAACGACCGACAGCATCGACAGCAGCATGAGCGCAAACCACTGTGCCCAGGCGAACTGCCCCCCCTGTTCGAGCCGCAGCAGTTTCTGCAACGCCGGCACGGCCTGCGCCTGCGCAAAGAGGTCCGGCAGGCCGTCGAACAGGCTGTAAACCACGAACAGGCCTACGGAAAGAAACGCCACCAGCTTGACGACCGATTCGAACGCAATGGCGGCCACCATGCCTTCGTGCCGCTCGGTGGTGTCCAGGTGCCGGGCTCCAAACACCATGGTGAACCCGGCCAGCACCAGCGCCACATAGAACGCGCTGTCCTGGCTCCAGTGCACGGGCGCCTGCCTCCCGCCGCCGGTCTGCGCGGTCAGCAGTGCATAGCCTGCCGACACGGCCTTGAGCTGCAGGGCGATGTACGGAACGATGCCCACCACCGCAATCAGCGTCACCAGCCCCGCCAGCAGCGGGCTTTTGCCATAGCGGCTGGCAATGAAGTCGGCAATCGAGGTGATGCGGTAGGCCTTGGCGATGCGGATCATCTTGCGCACCACCAGCCAGCCCAGCACCATGGCCAGCGTGGGGCCCAGGTAGATCGGCAGAAACCACACACCACCCGTCGCCGCACGGCCCACGCTGCCAAAGTACGTCCAGGCCGTGCAGTACACCGCCATCGACAGCGCATAGACCCAGGGGTTGGCAATCACCGAGCGGCCCTGCCGACCGCGCCAGTCGGCCCAGTAGGCGACAGCAAAAAGTATCAGCAGGTAACCCAGGGAGGCCAAGATGACCAGTGCAGGCGACAGCATGGTGGGTCAGGCCTGTGGGGGAAAGGCCCCCCCAGGGGGCTGCGCAGGCGGGGAGGGCGGCCGGGTGGGCGCCGAAGAAGCCACAGGCGCGGCGGTGGGCGCAACGTCCTCATCGCGCACGGAGGGCCGGTCCACCAGCGAGGCCAGCGCCACGATCAGCGCCAGCCACAGCAGAAACAGAGCGGCGGGAAATGCGGGAACGCCCCACACGGTGGCTTCAAGGTCCCACAGCCCCAGCAGGGGGAAATTGAACAGCACCCAGCCGCCGGCAAACAGCGCAACCAGGCGTTGGGAGCCGAGTCCTTTGTGCACAGCGGTCTCCTGGCGAGAGGTCTCCACGCCTCTGTGCCCTGCATTGTGCGCCTGGCACTTACCTCGGTCTTACTTATTGACTGGCGCAGTCAGGCTTTGGGCTTGGGCTCGGGCTCGGGCTTGACGCGGGGCACGCCCGCATGGGCCTGGCGCGACAGCGCAAAACTCAGGAAGAACTTGCACCAGATGGTGCTGCCCGCAATGGCCGTCCAGGTGTTGTAGTCGAGCTGGCCCAGCGCCACGCTGACGATGACGACCGTGGCTACGGTGCCGGCGATCAGGTTGATGATCATCTCGAACGGCGCGAACTTTTCAGGGTTGGGTGGCGGCAGGCCGCGCTTGAGGGCCACCTCGGAGAAGTCGCGCTTGACCACAATGCGCCAGGCGCGGCGGAACCAGAAAAACGCCATCGGGAACAGCGCCAGATACAGAATCCACGTCAAAGCGACGCTGACATCGAAAACCATGCAAGGCTCCCCTCGTGGGCGGTGCAGCGTGGCGCAGCACCGATCCCATCATTCAGTAAAAAGGCCCTGCCGGCGCAGCCGGCAGGGCCTCCATTGTCACTGTGCTGCGTTGCAGCCAACAGTGGGTTTATACGGTGGGGCGGGGCAGGTGCCCCGCCGCCTCGCTCAATGAGCGCCCGTCACAGCCTTGGAGCCGCGTGGAACACGCACGGCTTCCACCATGGCCTGGATGTGCGCCGGTGGCTCCTTGGTGACCTTGTCCACCAGGAAGGCAACCAGGAAGTTCACCATGGCACCGACTGCACCGATGGCTTCTGGCGTGATGCCGAAGAAGCTGTTGGCGCCGCCGATCAGGCCCAGGTATTCCGTGCCCTTGATGAAGAAGATGCCCTTGTGTGCGAACACATAGAACAGCG
>DAIQRN010000528.1:0-1718 GCA_036786185.1 Acidovorax sp.
GCCCTGCGGCCAGCTTCATCAGCGGCAGCACGCTGCGCGTGGACGGCGCACGGCCCCAGATGCGCATGGGCTGGCCGGTGCGTGGGTCCGACGCCGCTGCGCGCGAGCGGGCCGCCGTGCGGCCTTTCCCCGGGTTTCACCGCGCCGAAATGCCGCGCGTATTTGCCGCCAAGGATTCCGCATGAGCATGGGTTTTTCTTCGCGCTTCAACCCCGCCAGCCCCGACGCGCAAAAGCGCCGCGCCGCACTCACCGACCGCCTGGCGGCACTGCGCGCCCTCGAAGACCGCGCCGCTGCTGCCTCGGCACGCTCGCTGCCTCAGTTCGACAAGCGCGGCCAGCTGCTGCCGCGCCAGCGCGTGGCGCTGCTGCTGGACGCGGGCGCGCCCTGGCTGCCGCTGTGCACCTTGGCGGGCTACCTGCAGGACGTGAAGGACCCGCAGAAATCCGTGCCCGGCGGCGGCACCATCGCGGGCATCGGTTTCGTCAGCGGCGTGCGCTGCATGGTGGTGGCCAGCGATTCGGGCATCGAGGCCGGGGCCATCCAGCCCATGGGGCTGGAAAAGATTTTGCGCGTGCAGGAGATCGCGCTGCGCGAGCGCCTGCCCTTCATCCACTTGGTGGAGAGCGCGGGCGCCAACCTCATGCGCTACCGTGTGGAGGGCTTCGTGCACGGCGGCACGCTGTTTCGCAACCTGGCGCGGCTGTCGGCGGCGGGCATTCCCGTCATCACCATTCAGCACGGCTCGGGCACGGCGGGCGGGGCCTACATGCCGGGGCTTTCGGACGTGGTCATCATGGTGCAGGGCCGCTCGCGCGCCTTCCTGGCGGGGCCGCCGCTGCTCAAGGCCGCCACGGGCGAAATCGCCACCGAGGAGGAACTGGGCGGCGCCGACATGCACGCCGCCGTCTCGGGTCTGGGCGAGTACCTGGCGCTGGATGACCGCGAGGCCATTGGCATCGCGCGTGATGTGGTTGCGCAGACCGGCTGGGCTGTAGCGCCGCGTCCGTCGGCGACAGCCCCCACGCTGGCCGCCGACGATTTGCTGGCCCTGATGCCGGACGACCTGCGCCAGCCCGTGGACATGCGCGAGGTCATCGCGCGCATCGTGGACGGCTCGGAGCTGCTCGAGTTCAAGGTCCGCTACGGCGCGGCCACCGTTTGCGCGCAGGGCCGCATTGCCGGCCACGCAGTGGGCTTTATCAGCAACAACGGCCCCATCGACGTGGCGGGCGCCAACAAGGCCACGCACTTCATCCAGTGGATGTGCCAGCTGGGCCACCCCATCATCTACCTGCAGAACACCACGGGCTACATGGTGGGCAAGGACAGCGAGCAGGGCGGCATGATCAAGCACGGCAGCAAGATGATCCAGGCCGTGACCAACGCCACCGTGCCGCAGATCACCATCCAGTGCGGCGCCAGCTTTGGCGCGGGCAACTACGGCATGTGCGGGCGCGGCTATGCGCCGCGCTTTCTGTTCAGTTGGCCGGGGGCCAAGACGGCGGTGATGGGCGGCGAGCAGGCCGCGCGCACCATGCAGATCGTGACCGAGGCGGCCCTGGCCCGCAAAGGCATCACGCCCGACCCCGCCGAATCGCAGGCGCAGTTCGACAAGATCGTGGCCATGTTCGAGGCGCAGGCGGATGCGTTCTATACCAGCGGCCTGCTGCTGGACGACGGCGTGATCGACCCGCGCGACACGCGCGCCGTGCTGG
>DAIQRN010000109.1:0-7583 GCA_036786185.1 Acidovorax sp.
AGGCGGCCTCGGGCGACAGGCTCACGCCGCTGTGCGCGCCCTGGGCCTGCTTGACCTGGATGAACCGTGTCGCCGGGAAAAGCGCCTGGTGCTCGGCGATGAACTGGTCGTCGCCCGAGGCGGCGATCACCGGCACGCCGTACTGGCCGGCCAGCAGCCCGTAGATGCCCAGTTCGCCCAGCTCCTGGCCGTTGAAGGCGATGCGCGCAAAGGCAAAGCTGTTGATGGTGTGTGCCAGGATGCCGCGCCCCTGGGCGCGCCCGTGGTAGCCGATGCAGACCATGCCGGCCACGCCCAGCTCCACGCCGCTGGCCATGCTCAGGTAGCGCGGCTTGCCCTGGATGGCCTGGGCGCGCGCATCCAGCAGGTCCGGCGGCAGGTTGCGAAAGCCGCCGTGCGAGTCGTTCACGTAGACCGTGCTGGCGCCGGCGTCGAAGGCGCCGGCGATCGCCGCAGTCGCCTCGGCCGCCATCAGGCGGCGCGCGCGTTCGTACTCGGGGTTGCCGGCACGTGTCTGCTCAGGGTGGTAGACCCCGGCCACGCCCTCGATATCCACGGAAATCAGGATCTTCATGGCATTCCTTGAATTCAAGATCAAAATGGCATGAAACGCTTGCTGTATCTGCGCAAGCAGCT
Source organism: Acidovorax sp. (assembly GCA_036786185.1). Lineage (GTDB taxonomy): Bacteria > Pseudomonadota > Gammaproteobacteria > Burkholderiales > Burkholderiaceae_C > Acidovorax. The sequence continues at coordinate 637 of DAIQRN010000109.1, forward strand.
CATTTATTCATAGCTTGCAGCAGCGGGCGCAGCGCCTCGCGGCGATGGCCGTCGCGCCCGGTCACGGCCTCGGCATGCCAGAGCGCATGCACGATGGCCTGTTCCACGCTGTCGGCGCCGGCCTGGAACAGGGGGTCGAGCAGCGCCTCGTGCACCAGGGCCACGGCGGGCATGGGCGCGCCGGGCTGCTGTGGCAGGGTGTAGGCGCTGGAGAACGCCAGCGCAATGTCGCCGCTGCCATGGCCGTAGACCGAGCCGGTGCGCGCCAGGCCCGCCGCGGCGCGCAGCGCCAGGCGCCGCAGCTGGCGCGCGTCCAGCGGCGCATCGGTGGCCAGCACCATGATGATCGAGCCCTTCTCGGCCTCTATCTGCGCCTGCTGCGCCGCCGCCAGGCGCCGGCCCAGGGGGGCGCCGTCCCAGAGCAGATTGGCCTGCACGCCGTAATTGGCCAGCACCAGCGCGCCCACGGTGTACTGCGCACCGCTGGTCAAGGCGGCCCGGCGCGAGGCCGTGCCTATGCCGCCCTTCAATTGAAAGCTCGACATGCCGCGCCCCGCGCCCACTGCGCCCTGCGCCACCTCGGCATCCGCGCCGGCACAGGCGGCGTCGTAATGCGCCGCCGTGACGGCCATGCGCTGGATGTCGTTGAGATAGCCGTCGTTGCACTCCAGCACCAGCGGGTTCACCGTGGACCAGGCGCGCCCGACCTCGGGGTTGGCGGCGATGCAGCGCGCGATCTGCGCCTGGGTCACGGCGGGCACGGAAAAGGTGTTGGTCAGCGCGATCGGCGTCTCCAGCTGGCCCAGCTCTTCCAGCTGCAGCAGGCCCAGGCTCTTGCCGAAGCCGTTGATGACGGCGGCGGCGGCGGGCGCCTTGTGCAGGAACGGATCGCGCGCATGCGGGTGGATCACGGTCACGCCGGTCTGCACCGCGCCGTCTGCCAGCGTGGCATGGCCGACGGTGACCCCGGCCACGTCGGTGATGGCATCGCGCGCGCCGCTTTCAAGGCGGCCGATGCGGGGGGGCTGGTCCATCATGTCTGGCGGTCGATCTTGGGGTCGAGCGCGTCGCGCAGGCCGTCGCCCAGCAGGTTGAAGGCCAGCACGGTGAGGAAGATCGCCAGGCTGGGGAACAGCGCCACATGCGGCGCGTTCACCATGTCGGCACGCGCCTCGTTGAGCATGGCGCCCCATTCGGGCGTGGGCGGCTGCGCGCCCATGCCCAGGAACGACAGGCTGGCGGCGGTGATGATGGAGGTGCCCACGCGCATCGTGAAGTAGACGACGATGGAGGAGATCGTGCCCGGCAGGATGTGGCGCGTGATGATGGTGAAGTCGCTCGCGCCAATGCTCTGCGCCGACTCGATGTAGGTCATGTGCTTGAGCACCAGGGTGTTGCCGCGCACCAGGCGCGCAAACGCCGGCACGCTGAACACCGCCACGGCGACGATGACGTTGGTCATGCTGCTGCCCAGGATGGCCACCACACCCAGCGCCAGCAGGATGCCGGGGAAGGCGAACAGCACGTCGGAGATGCGCATCACGATGCGGTCCCACCAGCCCTCGTAATAGCCCGCCAGCAGACCGAGCGTGGTGCCGATGAGGCAGCCTATGGCCACCGACAGGAAGCCCGCCGCGAGCGAGATGCGCGCGCCCATCAGGATGCGGCTGAAGATGTCGCGCCCCAGCGGATCGACGCCGAACCAGTGCATGGCCGACGGCCCCTCGTTCAGGCGGTCGTAATCGAAGAAGTTCTCGGCGTCGAACGGCGTCAGCCAGGGCGCGAGCACGGCCACGGCCACGAGCAGCAGCACGAACACCAGGGCCACGACGGCCACATGCTGCTTCTTGAACTTACGCCAGAACTCGCGCCAGGGCGTGCGGATGGCGGGTGCATTGTTGGTGGCGACGGCCACGGGTGCGGAAGAGATCGTGCTCATGCGCGGCTCACTTGTAGCGGATGGTGGGGTTGATGAAGCCATAGGCCATGTCCACCAGCAGGTTGATCAGAATGAACTCCAGCGAGAACAGCAGCACCAGCGTCTGGATCACGGGGTAGTCGCGCATGTTCACGGCGTCCACCAGCAGGCGCCCCAGGCCGGGCCAGTTGAACACCGCCTCGACGACGATGGAGCCGCCGAGCAGGAAGCCGAACTGCAGGCCCATCATGGTGATCACCGGGATCAGGGCGTTGCGCAGGCAGTGCTTGAGCACCACCACGCGCTCGTTCAGGCCCTTGGCACGCGCGGTGCGCACGAAGTCCTCCTGCACCACCTCGACGAAGGAGGCGCGCGTGAAGCGCGCCATCACCGCCGCCACGGCCGCGCCCAGAGTCAGCGAGGGCAGCACGTAGTGGCGCCAGGTGTCGGCGCCCACGGTGGGCAGCCAGCCCAGCTGCACCGAGAAAACCTGCATCAGCATCATGCCCAGCGCGAACGCCGGAAACGAGATGCCCGAGACCGCCAGCGTCATGCCCAATCGATCGGGCCACTGGTTGCGGTACACGGCCGAGACGATGCCTATGCCCATGCCGAAGATGACCGACCAGGCCATGCTGGAGAGGGTGAGCAGCAGCGTGGGCATGAAGCGCTCGCCGATCTCGGCCGCCACCGGGCGGCGCGTGCGCATCGAGGTGCCGAAGTCGCCCTGCACCATGCGCGAGAAGAAATGCACGAACTGCTCGGGCAGCGGCCGGTCCAGGCCCAGGTCCTTGCGCACCAGCTGCACCGTGGCCTCGTCGGCATCGGGGCCCGCAGCCAGGCGCGCGGGGTCGCCGGGCAGCATGTGCACGAACAGGAACACCAGGACGGCCACGATGAGCAGCGTGGGCAGCAGGCCCAGCAGGCGTTTGAGGAAGTAGTTCAGCATGGGTTGCGCTGCCCGCGGCAGCCAATCTTGCGATTCAAAAAGGAGTTGCCGCCCGGCCACCGGGGCCGGGCGGCAAGGCGCCGGGGCTTATTTCAGCGCGATCTCGCCACTGTTGATGTTGCCGTCGGGCATGGCGTAGACGCCCGACAGGCGCTTGGCATGCGCATACAGGCCCTCGTCGGTGACCAGCGGAATGCGCGGCAGGTCCTGCATCAGCTGCTCCTGCGCGGTCTTGTACAGGTTGGCGCGCTCGGTGCTGTCGGTGGTCACCAAGGCCTTGGCGATGGCGTCATCCACCACCTTGTTGCTGTAGAAGGACATGTTGTTGAGCTTGGGCGCCTGGGCTTCGGTGGCGAACAGCGGGCGCAGCGCCCAGTCGGCCTCACCCGTGGAAGACGACCAGCCGGTGTAGTACAGACGCACCTTGGAGGTCTTGGGGTCGGGCCAGGCGTCCACCCACTCGGTGCGCTGGCCCACTTCGAGGGCCTGCACCTGCAGCTTGATGCCCACCTGCTGCAGCTGCTGCTGCACCAGCTGCAGCACCTTCTGCGTGGTGGTGTTGTTGTAGGCGCCCCAGAGCGTGGACTCGAAACCGTTGGGGTAGCCGGCCTCCTTCAGCAGCTCGCGCGCCTTCTGCGGGTTGTAGGGGATGGGGTCCATCTTCACCGCGTACTGGATGCCCTGGGGCACGATGCCCTGGGCCGGGAAGGCGTAGCCGCCGAAGGCCACCTTGGCAATGGCTTCCTTGTTCACCGCGTAGGCGATGGCCTGGCGCACCTTGGGGTTGTCATAGGGCTTCTGCAGCACGTTCATGGCCAGGAAGCGCACGATGATCGACGGCGTGCTCACCACCTCGATCTTGTCGTTCTTCTTCAGATTGGCCGCCTGCTCGTAGGGCAGGGGGTAGACGAAGTCGGCCTCGCCGGTCTGCACCATGGCGGCGCGCGTGGCGTTCTCCAGCACCGGCTTCCAGCTCACCTGGTCCACCTTGGGGTAGCCCTTCTTCCAGTAGCCGGCGAACTTCTTGCCGACGATGGCCTCGGTCTGCTTCCACTCGACGAACTCGAATGGGCCCGTGCCCACGGGGTGGAAGGCGATGTCCTTGTTGCCCCATTTCTGCAGCGCGGCGGGCGAGATCATCGCCGCCGAGGCGTGCGCCAGCGAGTTGATGAAGGGCGCGAAGGGCTCCTTCAGCGTGACGCGCAGGGTCTGCGGGTTCACGGCCTCGACCTTGGCGATGCGGTTGAACTGCGTGGCGCGCAGCAGGCGGTTCTCGGGGTTCATGACGCGGTCGAGGTTGGCCTTGGCCGCGGCGGCATTGAAGTCGGTGCCATCGTGGAACTTCACGCCCTGGCGCAGCTTGAAGGTGTAGACCAGGCCGTCCTTGGACATCTCGTAGCTCTCGGCCAGCACGTTTTTGACCTTCAGGTCCTTGTCGAACTCGAACAGGCCTTCGTAAAAGGTCTTGGTCACGGCCGTGGTCAGCGTGGTGTTGGTGTTGTAGGGGTCCAGCGTCTCGGGCTGACCGCCAATGGCCAGCACGGCATTGCCGGCAGCCAGCGCGCCCGTGGATGCGGCCGCGATGGCCAGGGCCAGCAGGCTGCGGCGGAAGGTGACAGAGGTCTTTTGCATGGGAGGTCTCCGGGTGGGTGTAAGAACGGTAAATACTATAAAAACAATAGCTTATTGCGCTTATTCATCGTGCGTTACAGCCGGTTTCAACATCAAACCACCGGCGGTGCGACGAAATGCCCCGGGCCGACCTGCTGCAGCGGCGGCACCACGGGCTCGTCGCCCACGGCGCGGATCGGGCTGGGGATCTCGCCCTCCAGCAGCACGCGCTTCAGGTGCCGGCGCGCCGGGTCGGCGATGGGCACGGCGGACATCAGCTTCTTGGTGTAGGAATGCTGGGGGTTTTCGAAAATGGCGCGGCGCGGCCCGATCTCGACGATGCGGCCCAGGTACATCACGGCCACGCGGTGGCTGATGCGCTCGACCACGGCCATGTCGTGCGAGATGAACAAAAAGGCCACGCCCAGCTCGCGCTGCAGGTCCAGCATCAGGTTCACGATCTGCGCCTGGATGGACACGTCGAGCGCCGACACCGATTCGTCGGCGACGACAACCTTGGGGTTCAGTGCCAGCGCGCGCGCAATCGCTATGCGCTGGCGCTGGCCGCCCGAGAACTCATGCGGGTAGCGCTGGCCATGCTCGCGCGGCAGGCCCACCTTCTCCAGCAGCCAGTCGACGCGCGCCTGGGCCTGCTCGCGCGTGCCAACCTTGTGCACCAGCAGCGGCTCCATGATGGAAAAGCCCACTGTCAGGCGCGGGTCCAGCGAGGCGAACGGGTCCTGGAAGATGAACTGGATGTCGCGGCGCAGCGCCTGCACCTGGCTGCGCGGCAGGTCAAGGATGTTGCGCCCGCCAAACTCGATGGCGCCGCTCTGGCTCTCCACCAGGCGCAGCAGCGAGCGGCCGGTGGTCGACTTGCCGCAGCCCGACTCGCCCACCAGCGCCAGGGTCTCGCCCGGGTACAGGTCGAAGCTGACCTGCTCCACGGCATGCACGCGGCGCGTGACGCGGTTCAAGAGGCCCGAGCGCAGGTCGAAGCGCGTGACCAGGTTCTTCACGCGCAGTATGGGCTGGGCATCGGCGGGGCGGGTGTCAACGGGCAAGGACTGGCCGGTGAGCATGCTGCCGTCGGGGCGCAGCAGGTCGAACTGGCGCGGCAGGTCCGTGCCCTGCATGGCGCCGAGCTTGGGCACCGCCGACAGCAGCGCACGCGTGTAGGCATGCTGGGGCGCGGCGAACACCTGGTCCGAGGCGCCCTCCTCCACCTTGTCGCCGCGGTACATGACGAGCACGCGGTCGGCCACCTCGGCGACCACGCCCATGTCATGGGTGATGAAGATCACGCCCATGTGCATCTCGTCCTGCAGCTGGCGGATCAGCTGCAGGATCTGCGCCTGGATGGTCACGTCCAGCGCCGTGGTCGGCTCGTCGGCGATCAAGAGCTGCGGCTTGCACGACAGCGCCATGGCGATCATCACGCGCTGGCGCATGCCACCCGAGAGCTGGTGCGGGAAGCGGTCCAGCACATTCTTCGCCTCGGGGATGCGCACCAGCTCCAGCATGCGCAGCGCCTCGGCGCGCGCGCCGGCGCGGTCCATGCCCTGGTGCACGCGGATGGATTCGGCGATCTGCTCACCGGCCGTGAACACCGGGTTCAGCGAGGTCATGGGCTCCTGGAAGATCATGGCCACGTCGGCGCCGCGCACCTCGCGCATCTGCGCCTGCGTCGCCCGGGCCACGTCCAGCACCTGGCCGCCGCGCCGGCGCAGCAGCGCCGAGCCGCCCACGATCTTGCCGCCGCCATGCTCGACCAGGCGCATCAGCGCCAGCGAGGTGACCGACTTGCCCGAGCCCGACTCGCCGACGATGGCCAGGGTCTCGCCACGATCGACGTGGAAGGACAGCTTGCGCACGGCATCGACAATGCGCTCGGAGCTGGTGAAACGCACGCTCAGGTCGTCCACGGCCAGCACACGCTGCTCGGGCAGCGCCAGCGACGTGGCGGCGTTGGGGGATTGGTTCGTCATGGCAGGGCAGCCCCGGTCAGCGGTAGATGAAGGTTTCGGGCGCCTGGCCCACGCGCGCCAGGCCGCGGTACATGCCCTCGGTGTTGAAGGGCAGGCAGACATTGCCCTGGCGGTCCACGGCGATCAACCCGCCGGTGCCGCCGATGGCGGCCAGCGCCTGGTGCACCACGGCCTCGCTCGCCTCGTGCAGCGTGGCGCCGGCGTAGGCCATGCGCGCGCAGACATCGTGCGCCGCGGCCACGCGGATGAAGCTCTCGCCATGGCCGGTGCAGGAGACGGCGGCCGTGCGGTCATCGGCATAGGTGCCGGCGCCGATCAGCGGGCTGTCGCCCACGCGGCCCGGGCGCTTGTTGGTCAGGCCGCCGGTGGAGGTGGCGGCCGCCAGGTGGCCCCGGGCATCGAGCGCCACCGCGCCCACGGTGCCCATCTTGCGGCCCTCGTGCAGCGGCCCCTCCGGGGTGCGCGCGGCCAGGGCCGCGGC
>DAIQRN010000110.1:0-7526 GCA_036786185.1 Acidovorax sp.
TCCTTGAGCAGCAGCAGCACCTGGTTGGACGCATGGCGGCAGCCGCTGTTGAGCAGTTGCACGGCCTTTTGCTGCTCGCCTGCCTGAAAGGCCGTGACCACGTCGGCGGCCTGCTGGTGAAAGTACTTGTGGCGCGCCACCAGCATGGTGAAGGCGGGGTAGTGGCCCAGGCGGACCTTGCCGGTGCCGTGCAGCCAGCGGCCCAGGTCGCAGCGGTCGTCCTGGCAGATGCGTTCAGGGCGCATCACCTCGTTGGAGCGGCCGTTGACCATGTCCTGCAGCTGCAGGCGCCAGCTTTCGTGGCTGGCAATGGCGGCGTCGATGTCGATTTCGGTCATGAGGGTGGTGGCGTACTCGGCGTCCAGCACCAGCTCGCTCCCGTTGTCCTCCATGGCCCAGGTGGTCTCCTGGCTGTCAGGGTCTTGCTCTTTGATTTTGAACAAACGGCTGAAGAATCCCATATGAAGCCCCCTCGGTGGCACAAAGCCGTTCAAGCCCTTGCGGAATAGTCTTGAAACATTTTGTGGCGCTTCCAGCGTTTTGGCTACCAAAATATCGCCAGGGTGTGTGGCCGGCCGCGTGAATCCCTGCGAACCTAGCCAGCTTGGCGCCACCGCCAGCGCCAAAGCGGCGCCCGCCAGACAATGCACCCATGACCGCACCCGCCCTTTCCATGCTTGACCTGGTGGCCGTCCGCGACGGCGGCACCGTGGCCGAAGCCCTGCAGATTGCCCTTGCTACCGCCCAGCACGCCGAAAAACTGGGCCTTGCCCGCTATTGGCTGGCCGAGCACCACAACATGGCGGGCATTGCCAGTTCGGCCACGGCCGTGCTGGTGGGCCACATTGCGGGTGGCACGCAGCGCATCCGCGTGGGCTCCGGGGGGGTGATGCTGCCCAACCACGCGCCACTGGTGGTGGCCGAGGCCTTTGGCACGCTGGCCGAGCTGTACCCCGGCCGCATTGACCTGGGCCTGGGCCGCGCGCCGGGCACCGACCCGGCCACCATGCGCGCGCTGCGCCGCAGCCGCGTGGAGACCGCCGACGACTTTCCACAGGATGTGGCCGAACTGCAGCGCCTGCTGGCCCCGGCCACGCCCGGCCAGCGCCTGGTGGCCACGCCCGGCGCTGGCACCAACGTGCCCATCTGGCTGCTGGGCTCCAGCCTGTTTTCGGCCCAGCTGGCGGCGCAGCAGGGTCTGCCCTACGCCTTTGCATCGCACTTTGCCCCGCGCCTGCTGCACCAGGCGATCGACCTGTACCGCAGCCTCTACCAGCCCTCGGCCGCCTGGCCCCGGCCCTATGTGACCATTGGCGTGCCGCTGATCGCGGCCCCCACGGACGAAGAGGCCGAGTACCTGGCCAGCAGCACCTACCAGCGCGTGCTGGGCATTCTGACGGGCCAGCGTGGCCTGCTGCAGCCGCCGGTGGAGGGCTTTGCCGCCCGCCTGCAGCCGCAGGAGCGCGCCGCCATCGGCGACTTTCTGGCCGCCGCCGTGATCGGCGGGCCGGACACCGTGCGCGCCGGGCTGGCCCAGCTGGCCGAGGCCACGGGCGCCGACGAGTTCATGCTGGTGAGCGATGTCTATGACCCGGCGCTGCGCCTGCGTTCGCTGGACATTGCGGCGCAGGCCCACGCCTGCCTGGCTTAGGGCAACGCTGAACAAGTCCCTCGCGTGCCGCGCATCCCTGGCGTGAAAGGTCTGCGGCGTTGCAAATGCTCGCAATAGCTGCGGCTATTGCTGCGCTTTGCGCCTTGCAGCCCATCCCAAACCAGGGCGCGCGCCATCGCGGCGACTTATTCAGCGTCGCCCTAACGCGCCAGGTAGCCCCCGTCCACCGGGTAGTACGCGCCCGTCACGAACGAGGCGCGCTGTGACGACAGCCACGCCACCAGCTCCGCCACCTCCTCGGGCCGCCCCAGCCGTCCAATGGGGTGGGCCGCAAGCAGCATGGCGTTGACGGCGGCGTCCTGTTCCAGTGCGCTGATCATGGGCGTGTGGATGAAAGCGGGCCCCACGGCATTGACGCGCACGCCCTGCGCGCTGTATTCCAAGGCGGCCGTCTTGGTGAGACCCAGCACGCCGTGCTTGGCCGCCGCGTAGGCCGGCGCCATGGCAAAGCCCGCCGCGCCCAGAATGGACGCCATGTTGACAATGGAGCCTCCGCCCCCCTTGAGCATGGCGGCGATCTGGTACTTCATGCCGTAGAACACGCCCGAGAGGTTGATGTTGATGACCTGCGCCCAGCCGTCCAGCGGGTAGTCCGCCGTGAGGGCCTGCGGGCCGCCGATGCCAGCGTTGTTGCAGGCCGCGTCCAGCCGCCCGTAGTGCGCCACGGTGCGGTTCACCAGCGCCTCACAGTCGGCGGGCTGGCCCACGTCGGCGGCCACGAAGATCGCATCGCCTCCCGCTGCGCGCACCAGTGCCGCCGTCTCCTCGCCGCCCTGCACGTTCACGTCCGACACCACCACCTTGGCGCCCTCGCGCGCCCACACCAGCGCGACCGCACGGCCAATGCCCGACGATGCGCCCGTCACCAATGCCACTTTGTCTTTGAGCATGAAAGAGAACCTCCTCGTTGATAGAACCTGCTGCGCTCATTCTGCGCGGCATGGGGGCGCGGACCTTGACCTGAGTCATGATTCGGGCCCGCCCCATCCAGCGGCTAACATCGTGGGCTGAACCGCTCGAACGCTCTGCATGCCCGCTTTTTCCTTCGAAGCCCTGGACGCCCAGGGCCAGACCCGCAAGGGCCTCCTAGAGGCCGACACCGCCAAGGCCGCGCGCGGACTGCTGCGCGCCCAGGCCCTGGTGCCGCTGGCGGTGGAGCTGGTGCAGGGCTCCACGGCGCCCGGCGGCGCGCCCAGCCTGGGCCAGCGCCTGTTCACCCGCCCAGTGTTTGGCGCCACGGCGCTGGCCATCTGGACGCGCCAGCTCGCCGGGCTGGTGACCTCGGGCCTGCCGCTGGAGCGCGCACTCACCGCCCTGTCGGACGAGGCCGAGGACGAGCGCCAGCGCCATCTGGTGGCCGCCCTGCGCGCCGAGGTCAACGCGGGCGCCACCTTTGCGCGCGCGCTGTCGCAGCACCCGCGCGAGTTCTCGGACATTTACTGCGCCGTGATCGGCGCGGGCGAGCACAGCGGCCATCTGGGCCTGGTGCTGGAGCGCCTGGCCGACGACCTGGAAGAACGCCAGGCACTCAAGGCCAAGCTGGTGGGCGCGGCGCTGTACCCGGCCATCGTGACCCTCGTGGCCATCGTGATCGTGCTGTTTCTGGTGGGCTACGTGGTGCCGCAGGTGGCCAGCGTGTTTGCGGGCACCAAGCGGGCGCTGCCCTTCCTCACGGTGGCCATGCTGGGCATCAGCGGCTTTGTGCGCAGCTATGGCTGGGCCCTGTTTTTTGCTTTGATTTTGATAGCTATTGGCGCACGCTGGGCGCTGACTTTTGAGCATTTTCGCCAAAAATTTGACGCCGCCTGGCTGAACCTGCCGCTGGTGGGCAAGCTGGCGCGCGGCTACAACGCGGCGCGGTTTGCGGGCACGCTGGCCATGCTCTCGGGCGCGGGCGTTCCCATTCTGAAGGCGCTGCAGGCCGCCGCCGAAACCCTGAGCAACCGCGCGCTGCGCGCCGATGCACTGGAAACCCTGGTGCTGGTGCGCGAAGGCGCGCCGCTGGCCTCGGCGCTGGCGCAAAAGAAGCGCTTTCCGGGCCTGCTGGCCATGTTCGCGCGCCTGGGCGAGCAAACGGGCCAGCTGCCCGTGATGCTGCAGCGCGCCGCGCGCCAGCTCTCGGCCGAGGTGCAGCGCCGCGCCATGGCACTGGCCACCATCCTGGAGCCGCTGCTCATCGTGGGCATGGGCCTGATCGTGATGCTGATCGTGCTGGCGGTCTTGCTGCCCATCATTCAACTGAACCAGTTTGTGAAATGAGACACCCCCCTGAGGTCCTTCGGACCTTCCCCCCGCTCTCACAACGCTGCGCGTTGTGGGCGGGGGGACGCAGCCCTCGCTGCGGGGCGGCCCTTGCTTGGCTGCCCTCGCGTCGGCCGCGCCAGTTTCAAGCACCTTGCAATGGAAACCCGACATGGCCGCGCTGACTTTGGACGACAAGCTGGTGGTGGCGATCTCCTCACGCGCCCTGTTCAACTTCGAGGAAGAAAACCGTGTCTTCGAGCACGACAACGACCGCGCCTATGTGGAGCTTCAGCGCCAGCGCCTGGACGTGCCTGCCGCGCCGGGCGTGGCGTTTTCGCTGGTGCGCAAGCTGCTGGCGTTCAACACCGCCGAGCACCAGCGTGTGGAGGTGGTGCTGCTCTCGCGCAACGACCCGGTGAGCGGCATGCGCGTGTTCCGGTCGTGCAACGCCCACGGCCTGCCCGCAGTGCAGCGCGGTGTATTCACGCAGGGGCGCGACCCGTTTCGCTACCTGCGGCCGCTGGGCGCGCATCTGTTCCTGTCGGCCAACGAGGCCGACGTGCGCCAGGCGCTGCACCTGGGCTATCCGGCCGCGCGCGTGGTGACGGAATCGGTACAGGCCGGCGACGCCAACCCGCTGGAAGTGCGCATTGCCTTTGACGGCGACGCCGTGCTGTTCTCCGACGAGGCCGAGCGCGTGTACCAAGCCCAGGGGCTGGCGGCCTTCCAGCAGCACGAGTCCGACAAGGCCGCGCTGCCCTTGCCCGATGGCCCGTTCAAGCCCCTGCTGGCGGCGCTGCACCGGCTGCAATCCGCCGGTGAGGCGGGGGTGGCCACCGGCATGCGCATCCGCACCGCCCTGGTCACGGCCCGCAGCGCCCCGGCGCACGAGCGCGCCATCCGCACGCTGATGGACTGGAACATCGCCATCGACGAGGCCATGTTTCTGGGCGGCCTGCAAAAGGGGGAGTTCCTGCGCGAGTTCGAGCCCGACTTCTTCTTTGACGACCAGACGGGCCATGTGACATCGGCCGCCCGCCATGTGCCCGCCGGACATGTGAACAGCGGCGTCTCCAACCCCGTGGCCACGGGACAGGCCGGGAACTGACGGCCCGGGCGGCGAGTCTTTCACCGATGAAGAAAATCGCCGTATCACTGCTCGCCGGGGGCGCCTGCGCTGCGGCGCTGGCCCAGGCGCCCGCCGCACCGCAGTCCCAGGCCGCGCTGACCAAGGGCGAGATCAAGGCCCAGCGCGAGTTCAAGATGCTGGACTTCAACGGCGACGGCAAGCTGAGCCGCGCGGAAGTCAAACTGTTTCCCCGCCTGTCCGCCGCGTTTGACGACGCGGACACGGACAAGGACGGCTACGTGTCGTACGAGGAAGTGCGGGCCTTCGCGGTGAAATACCGCGCGGAGCGGGACCGCCAACGGGCTGCGCAAGCGGCGGCATCGCCCGACACCGCGGCCTCCAAGCCCTGAGAATATGAACGAAATAGGGCTTTAGCGCTTATCCAGCAAGCGCAGAAAGCTATTATTTCAGGAGCAAATCCTACAAACCGCCCGTGCGCTTGACCTTGGGGTCCGAGTAGGTGATGGGCTCGTTCTTGACCTGCTGGGCCATGCGCTCCTGCAGGGTCATCTTGTTCACTTCTTGGGCCGCTTCCACGGCGCTGCCGCTGGCGCGCCACATGGACTGGATGAACTCCAGCAGTTGCTTGGAGATGGGCTCCTTGGGCGGCTCGGGCGGTTCCTCGACGGTGTCCTGCTTCTTGGTCTCCGTCCAGTCGCGGTTGGCCGTGTCCACGTTGGAGGGCTTGTCGGGCTCGCGCACGATGGCGCCTTCTCCCAGCCGGTCCATGGACTCCACGGGATTGGGGGCGTTGATGGGACGCACGGGCGGCGCGCCCGACGCGCCAGTGGAATACAAATCAGCGCCCGCAGGACGCCAGCTCGGCGATCGATCGACAGGTGGAATTTGCATGACACTGACCCGGTAGTTGGTTGAAACGTACAGCGGGGGTTTCCGCTTTCTCGTACTTCATTACGACAAAAAGAAAGGGAAATTGAGGCCTTTTTGGCCGTTTGAGCGAAAACAAGGGTTTTCACCGAGTCATATACGCATCCAGTGATTCATGAATTCAATGAATGCGCGAAATTTCCATTCACTGGATTCATTAATGGAACGATTGCAAGCAAATAGCAACGGGCGGCACAAGGCCACAGCCGTCACAGAAAGCGTTCGAGCAGTTTGCGCGAGTGCTTGTCCAGCGCCGTGGTGTCGGGCACGCGAAACTGCAGGCCGTCGCCGCTGGCAATCAGCAGCCGGGTGCGCCCACCCAGCCGGCGGATGTCTTCCTCGGCCTTGAGCACGAGCTGGGCCGCGCCCCGGTCGGTCACAACGTCCCAGGTGCTGGGCGTGGAAAAGCTAGAAACTGCCACTATTTTTTCGATAGTGGGCACAAACTCGCGCACCTCCAACTCTTCTTGAATGAGCTGCAAGGCAGCGGCTTCCACCTGGGCCAAACTGTCAATCCAGAGCAGTTCATGGCCGTCGGGCCCAATCAGCGAGAGCCCCTCGCCCGGGGCGGCAATGGGAAAGGCGCGCACGGGCGTGACGCCCTCGTGCACCGTGCCGTCGGCCAGGGTCAGCACCAGGCGGCCATGCGGATTGCGCGCAAGCTGGATGGCGATGGGGGTCAGGGGTTCGGTCATCATGGGTTTCCAGCAGGATGGGCGGGGTGCAGCAGGCTGCTGTCGATGAGCACGCCCGCCGCCTGGGCGTCTTCCTCGGCGCGGCGGGCCTGGGCTTCGTACAGGCGCCAGTAGGCGCCCTGCTTGGCCATCAGTTCGTCGTGCGGCCCGACCTCGACCACCTCGCCACGGTCCATCACCACCAGGCGGTCGGCCTTGCGCAGGGTGGACAGACGATGGGCAATGGCGATGGTGGTGCGGCCTTGCACAAGGTTGTCCAGCGCCTTCTGGATTTCCTTTTCGGTCTCGGTGTCCACGGCGGACGTTGCCTCGTCCAGGATCAATATGCGCGGGTCGATCAGCAACGCGCGCGCGATGCTGATGCGCTGACGCTCGCCGCCCGACAAGCCCTGGCCGCGCTCGCCCACCAGGCTGTCGTAGCCATGCGGCAGGCGCAGGATGAACTCGTGTGCGTGGGCGGCACGGGCCGCGGCAATGATCTCGCCCCGCGTGGCCTCGGGCTTTCCGTAGGCAATGTTTTCGGCAATGGTGCCGAAGAACAGGAAGGGCTCTTGCAGCACCAGGCCGATGTGGCGGCGGTAGTCGGCCACCGCAAAGCGGCGGATGTCGATGCCATCGACCTGGATGGAGCCGTCGCTCACGTCATAGAAGCGGCTGATCAGGTTGACCAGCGTGCTCTTACCCGAGCCGCTGTGCCCCACCAGGCCAATCATCTCGCCGGGGCGGATATCGAGGTCCAGCCCCTTGATGACGGCCCGGCTGCCATAGCGAAAGCCCACGCCCTGCATGGTGATGGCGCCCTGCACCTTGTCCACCTTCACCGGCTGGGCGGGGTCGGGCACGTTGCTGACGTGGTCCAGGATGTCAAAGATGCGCTTGGCACCGGCAGCCGCCTTTT
>DAIQRN010000004.1:0-14335 GCA_036786185.1 Acidovorax sp.
CCCAGCAGCACCTTCATCATGAAGCGGTCCACCTGCGCTTCGGGCAGGGCGTAGGTGCCTTCGGTTTCGATGGGGTTCTGCGTGGCCATGACCAAAAAAGGCTCGGGCACCTTGTGCGTCTCGCCCGCGATGGTGACCTGCCGCTCCTGCATCACCTCCAGCAGCGCGCTCTGCACCTTGGCGGGGGCGCGGTTGATCTCGTCGGCCAGCAGCAGATGGGTGAACACGGGGCCCAGCGCGGTGCTGAATTCGCCGGTTCGCTGGTTGTACATGCGCGTGCCCACCAGGTCGGCTGGCACCAGGTCGGGCGTGAACTGGATGCGCTTGAAGCTGCCCTGCACGGTGTTGGCCAGTGTCTTCACCGTGAGCGTCTTGGCCAGGCCGGGCACGCCTTCGACCAGCAGGTGGCCCTGGGCGAGCATGGCGACCATGACGCGCTCCAGAAAGCGGTCTTGCCCGACCACCACGCGCTTGACCTCGTAGAGCACCTGTTCCATCAGCGTGGCGGTGTTGTCCATGGCGTTCGTTCCTTTCAGAAGGGGGGCATGCCGACGGCGGATGCTGCGTTCTCGATGGGCACCGCAAAGCCGATGCCGATGAAGGTGCGCGCGGGCGTGGGGTTGAGAATGGCGGTGACGATGCCCACCACCTCGCCGTCCAGCGTGACCAGCGGCCCGCCCGAGTTGCCGGGGTTGGCGGCGGCATCGAACTGGATCAGGTTGCTGATCTGGCGCTTGCCCTCGGGCGAGGTGAATTCGCGCTCCAGGCCCGAGACCACGCCGGCCGACGCCGAGGGCCCGATGCCGAACGGAAATCCCACCGCCACCACGTGGTCGCCCGGGCGCAGGTCCTGCGTGGAGCGCAGCGGCGCGGCCTGCAGGTCGTCGGGCACCTTGTGGGCCTGCAGCACGGCCAGGTCGTTCTCGGGCTGGGCGCCGGTGATGCTGGCCGTGGTCTCCAGCCCGTCGTAGAAGGTGATGACTATGCGGTCCGCGCCCGTGACCACGTGCAGGTTGGTCAGGATGACGCCCTTGTCCACGATGACCACGCCGGTGCCCACGCCGCGCTCGATCTCTTCCTTGCCGTTCTTGCTGCGGCCATAGCCCACCACGCGCACCACCGAGGGTCCGATCGCCTCCACCGCGCGCGCGGCGGCGGACGGGGGTGTGGTGGTCTCCAGCGTGCGCAGCACGGCGGCGTCGATGTCCTCCTGCGTGATGCGGTGCGGCGCCGGGCGCTGGTGCAGCCACAGGCTGGCGGCGAGCAGGGCGGCAAGGAGCGCGATGGTGCCCCACAGGCTGCGCAGCTGGCGCCGTGACACGGTGACGGCAGGGTTGCCAGTCGGCTGCGGATGGCCGCCCTGGGTCGTGGGCGGCGGCGCGGCCACGGGGCTCTCAGGCTCGGCGGGCGGTCGGCGGGCGGGGCGGGAGCTGCTGTAGAGGGCGGGTCGGGGCATCCAGTCACCTTTTCTACTACGCCGCGAAAAGCGCATGGTTTTCACGTTATCACGGTTCACCGTGCCCTGTGTATCCTGCGGCATCATTTCCCCCTATGCCCACCTGGATCGACACCCACTGCCACCTCGACGCCCCGGAGTTCGACCGCGACCGCGACGCGGTGCGCGCGCAGGCCCGTGCCCACGGGGTTGCGCACTGCGTGATCCCGGCGGTGGAGCGCAGCAACTGGGCCACGGCGCGGGCACTGGCGCACCAGCATGGGGACAGCTACGCGCTGGGCATCCACCCGCTGTACACCGGCCGCGCGCAGGACGAAGACCTGGACCGGCTGGCCCAGGACCTGGCGCAGCACCGGGCAGACCCGCGCCTGGTGGCCCTGGGAGAGATCGGCCTGGACTATTTCGTGCCCGGCCTGGACGCGGCCCGGCAGGAGCGCTTTTACCGCGCACAGCTGCAGTTGGCGCGCCGGTTCGACCTGCCGGTGATCCTGCATGTGCGCCGCTCGGCCGACAGGCTGCTCAAGGGCCTGCGCGATCTGCCCGTGCAAGGCGGCATTGCCCACGCCTTCAACGGCAGCCTGCAGCAGGCGCAGGCGTTCATCGCCCTGGGGTTCAAGCTGGGCTTTGGCGGCGCGGTGACCTACGACCGTGCGTTGCAACTGCGCCGCCTGGCGGCCGAGCTGCCCATGGAGTCGCTGGTGCTGGAGACCGACGCTCCCGACATCCCGCCCCACTGGCTGTACACCACGGCGGCGCAGCGGGCGGCGGGGCAGGCCCAGGGGCGCAACGCACCGGCGCAGCTGCCGCGCATTGCCGAGGTGGTGGCGCAATTGCGCGGCCTGCCGGTGCAGGCGCTGGCCGACGCCACCCTGGGCAACGCCGTGGCGGCGCTGCCACGCTTGAGGGATGTGCTGATATAACAGGGTTTTTGGCCTCTAGCGCTTGCTGGATAAGCGCTAGCAGCTATCTTTTTTAATCATTCCTCGTGCACAATCGGCCCATGCCCGTCACCGCACCGCCCACCCCCGCGCCACGCTGGCAGGGCCTGCCGCCGGTGGCGAGCGAGCACATGGTCGTCTTGGTGCTGGGCAGCTTTCCGGGTGTGGCGTCACTGCGGGCGGGCCAGTACTACGCCCACCCCCACAACCAGTTCTGGAAAATTCTTCAGGCGCTGTGGCCCTCCCACGCCCTGCCGGGCGACTACGCGGCCCGCTGCGACTGGCTGCTGGCGCGCGGCCTGGGGGTGTGGGATGTGTACGCCAGCTGCGAGCGCGAGGGCAGTCTGGACACCCGCATCCGCAACGCCGAGGTCAACGACTTTGCGCGCCTGCACGGCCGTTGTCCCCGGCTGGCCGCCATCGCCCACAATGGCGGGGAGAGCTTCAAGCATGCGCGGGCCGTGCGGGCCAGTTTGGGGGCGCACAGCGCCGTCGAGTCCGTGCGCCTGCCTTCCACCAGCCCCGCGCATGCCGCGTGGAGCTTTGACCGCAAACTGAATGCCTGGGCGGCGCTGATGGCGTCCCATGGACTGATATGACCCGCAAGAAAGAAAAACCGCTGGAGCTGCCCGAAGTCAGCGTTTCCGACGACGGCGAGGTGCGCCACCTGCACCTGGGAACGCCCTGGATCCAGGGCAGCATGCGCGTGGCCGAGCCCTTTGCGCTGGAGCTGGAATACGTGCAGCGCATGATGGCCTGGCTGCTGTTTGCCGACCCGGCCCAGGTCTCCAAGGGGCACGCCATGCAGCTGGGCCTGGGCGCGGGCGCCATCACCAAGTTTTGCCACAAGAAGCTGCGCGTGTGCACCACGGCCATCGAGCTGAACCCGCAGGTGCTGGCCGTGTGCCGCCAGTGGTTCAAGCTGCCGCCCGACGGCCCCAAGCTGCGCGTGGTGCTGGCCGATGCAGCGCAGGAGATCAAAAACCCCATGTGGCTGGGCACGGTGGACGGGCTGTGCGTGGACCTGTACGACCATGATGCCGCCGCGCCCGTGCTGGACAGCCCGGAGTTCTATGCCGACTGCCGTGCGCTGCTGACGGACACGGGCAGCATGACGGTCAACCTGTTCGGCCGGGCATCGAGTTACGAGCGCAGCCTGCAAAGCATGGCGCAGGCGTTTGGCAACGAGGCGCTGTGGGCTTTCAAGCCCACGCGCGAGGGCAACACCGTGGTGCTGGCCCAGCGCACGCCCACCCGTCCCAAGCGGGCGGAACTGGTCGAGCGGGCCGAGGCGATCCAGGCGCGGTGGGACCTGCCCACCACCAAATGGCTGCGGGCGTTCAGGCCGGTAGCACCTTGAAAGGTTTCCCATGAATGCTCCCGTCGCTATGCCCGACCGATTGAAGTCCACCCCCCACGTCGGCCCCGTGGACTGGCGCCGCATGGTGCAGTGGCTCAGCGATGACAAGGTCATCTCGCACGAGGAAGCCCAGCGCACCATTGCCCGCTGCTCGCAGGCCGAGAGCGCGCAGCATGCGCTGGTGCGGCTGGCCAACGTGGCCATGGCGCGCGCCAGCGACGGCAAGCCGCTGGACATCGAGACGCTGACGGAATACCTGGCCCAGCGCGCGGGCCTGGCCTACCTGCGCATCGACCCGCTCAAGGTGGACGTGGGCCGCGTGGCCGACGCCATGAGCGCCACGTATGCCGAGCGCCACAAGGTGCTGCCGGTGCAGGTGACCACCAAGGAGGTGGTGGTGGCCACGGCCGAGCCCTTCATCGACGACTGGGTGGCCGAGGTGGAGCGCCAATCGCGCCGCACCGTGCGCCGCGTGGTGGCCAACCCGCAGGACATCCACCGCTTCACGGCCGAATTCTTTGCGCTGGCCAAATCGGTGCGGGCGGCGCAGAAGGCAGGCGGCAATTCGGGCGGCAGCAGCTTTGAGCAACTGGTGGAACTGGGCAAGAGCAACAAGCAGCTCGACGCCAACGACCAGGGCGTGGTCAAGGTGGTGGACTGGCTGTGGCAATACGCCTTTGACCAGCGCGCCAGCGACATCCACCTGGAGCCGCGCCGCGAGCAGGGCGTGATCCGCTTTCGCATCGACGGCGTGCTGCACCCGGTTTACCAGATGCCCATGGGCGTGCACAACGCCATGGTCTCGCGCATCAAGCTGCTGGGCCGCATCGACGTGGTCGAAAAGCGCCGCCCGCAGGACGGCCGCATCAAGACGCGCAATCAGCGCGGCGACGAGGTGGAAATGCGCCTCTCCACCTTGCCAACCGCCTTTGGCGAGAAGATGGTGATGCGCATCTTCGACCCCGACAACGCCGTCAAGGACCTGGATGCGCTGGGCTTTGCGCAGCACGACGCCGACCGCTGGGAGTCGCTGGTCCAGCGCCCGCACGGCATCATCCTGGTGACGGGCCCCACGGGTTCGGGCAAGACCACCACGCTGTATTCCACGCTCAAGCGCGTGGCGACGGAGGAGGTCAACGTCAGCACGGTGGAAGACCCCATCGAAATGATCGAGCCCAGCTTCAACCAGACGCAGGTGCAGCCGCAGCTCGACTTCAACTTTGCCGAAGGCCTGCGTGCGCTGATGCGCCAGGACCCGGACATCATCATGGTGGGCGAAATCCGCGACCTGGAAACCGCCGAAATGGCCATCCAGGCCGCGCTCACCGGCCACCTGGTGTTCAGCACCCTGCACACCAACGATGCGCCCTCGGCCATCACGCGGCTGATGGAGCTGGGTGTGCCGTCCTACCTGCTCAACGCCACCATTTTGGGGGTGCTGGCGCAGCGCCTGGTGCGCACGCTGTGCAAGCAGTGCAAGCAAAAGGACGAAACCTCTGACCGCGATGCGCTGATGACCGCCGTCAAGCCCTGGAAGCTCAGCGGTGGCTACCAGCCCTACAAGCCGGTTGGCTGTGTCGATTGCCGCATGAGCGGCTTTCGGGGCCGGATGGGGCTGTATGAGCTGCTGACGGTGAGCGAGGCGCTCAAGGACAAGATCAACCAGGCGCCGTCCATCGACGTCCTGCGCCGCCAGGCGGTGCAGGACGGCATGCGCCCGCTGCGGTTGGCGGGCGCCCTGCGCGTGGCCGAGGGGCTGACCACGCTCGAAGAGGTTCTGACGGCCACGCCGCCGCTGGAGTGACGCGCACCGCCAGGGTGTTACCGGACGTAGGTGGAATCCACATCGATGCAGCCCATGCTTGCACGCACAATCGCGCTGTCAAGATTTCCGCCAAGGAGACATGTTCGTGAAAATCAAAAGTCAAAAAGACTTCTTTGCCGGACTCATGTTCATGGGTGTCGGCGTGGCGTTTGCGTGGGGAGCCACCACGTACAACGTCGGGACCGGTGCCCGCATGGGGCCAGGCTACTTTCCGCTGCTGCTGGGCATCCTGCTCACCGTCATCGGGGCCGCCGTGACCTTCTTTTCCATCACTGTCGAGACACAGGATGGTGAAAAGATCGGCAGCTGGGCCTGGAAGCAGCTGTTCTTCGTCATCGGCGCCAACCTGCTGTTCGGCGTCCTGCTGGCGGGCCTGCCCAGCTTTGGCGTACCCGCCATGGGCCTGATGGTCGCCATCTACGGGCTGACCTTTGTGGCCAGCCTCGCGGGCGATACCTTCCGGTTCAAGGAAGTGTTCATCCTGGCGACCATCCTGGCGGTGCTCAGCTATGGGGCTTTTGTGTGGGGGCTCAAGCTGCAGTTCCCCGTCTGGCCCAGTTTCATTGCAGGTTGATCGAGAGGCGCTGAATCATGGAATTGTTTGAACACCTCTCGATGGGTTTTGGCGTAGCGTTTACGTTCCAGAACCTGATCTACTGCTTTATCGGCTGCCTGCTGGGCACGCTGATCGGCGTGCTGCCCGGAGTGGGTCCCGTGGCCACCATCGCCATGCTGCTGCCCGCCACCTATGCGCTGCCCCCTGTGGCCGCGCTGATCATGCTGGCCGGCATCTACTACGGCGCGCAGTACGGCGGCTCGACCACCGCCATTCTGGTGAACCTGCCGGGCGAATCGTCCTCGGTGGTCACCGTGATCGACGGCTACCAGATGGCGCGCAAGGGCCGTGCGGGCCCGGCGCTGGCTGCTGCGGGCATCGGCTCCTTCTTTGCGGGCTGCGTGGGCACACTGATCCTGGCCGCCTTCGCTCCGCCGCTGACCGAGGTGGCCTTCAAGTTTGGCCCCGCCGAATACTTCTCGCTGATGACTCTGGGCCTGATCGGCGCCGTGGTGCTGGCTTCGGGCTCGCTGCTCAAGGCCGTGGCCATGATCGTGCTGGGTCTGCTGATGGGCCTGGTGGGCACGGACGTGAACTCGGGCGTGGCCCGCTACAGCTTTGACATCCCCGAACTCACCGACGGCATCAACTTCACCGTGATCGCCATGGGTGTGTTCGGCTACGGTGAAATCATCGCCAACCTGTCCAAGCCCGCCGAAGAGCGCGAGGTGTTCACCGCCAAGGTGCAGGGCCTGTTCCCGACCAAGGAAGACTTCAAGCGCATGCTCCCTGCGATGCTGCGTGGCACGGCGCTGGGCTCGTCGCTGGGCATTCTGCCCGGCGGCGGTGCGCTGCTGTCGGCCTTCGCGGCCTACACCATCGAGAAGAAGACCAAGCTCAAGCCCGGCGAAGTGCCCTTTGGCCAAGGCAACATCCGTGGTGTGGCGGCGCCCGAGTCGGCCAACAATGCCGGTTCGCAGACCTCCTTCATCCCGCTGCTGACGCTGGGCATTCCGCCCAATGCCGTGATGGCACTGATGGTGGGTGCCATGACCATCCACAACATCCAGCCCGGCCCGCAGGTGATGACCAGCAACCCCGAGCTGTTCTGGGGCCTGATCGCCTCGATGTGGATCGGCAACCTGATGCTGATCGTGCTGAACCTGCCGCTGATCGGCATCTGGATCAAGCTGCTGACGGTGCCCTACCGCTGGCTGTTCCCGGCCATCGTGCTGTTCTGCGCCGTGGGCGTGTATTCCACCAACAACAACACCTTTGACGTGTGGCTGGTGGGCGCCTTTGGCTTTGTCGGCTACCTGTTCTACAAGCTGGGCGTGGAGCCTGCGCCGCTGCTGCTGGGCTTCATCCTGGGCCCGATGATGGAAGAAAACCTGCGCCGTGCCTTGTTGCTGTCGCGCGGCGACTGGAGTGTGTTCGTGACGCGCCCCATCTCCGCCGGCTTGCTGGCCGCCGCGGTCCTGCTGTTGATCATCGTTCTGCTGCCTGCCGTCAAGAACAAGCGCGAGGAAGCCTTCGTGGAGGAGTGACCTTCCCGCGCCCCGGCCCCAGCGGCGTTCCATCAACGGCACCTTCGGGTGCCGTTGTTTTTTTGTCCACGGTGGCAGCGGCCTGCTGGGGCGGGCCGGTACACAATCGCGGACCGAGGACCGCATGCCCACTCCATTGCCCACCACACAGCATCCCCACCGGGTGGTGCTGCACAACGAGATCCACGCCCGCCCGCCCGAGGCCATGACCGCCTCGCTGGCCATTGCGCACATCGTGATGCTGGCCGACGCCGCCGAGCGCGAGGCCAGCCGGGCGCATGTGGCCGCCTTGCTGCGCGACCACCATCTGCCCCCGCCGGATGAACACACCATCCACCTGCGCATTGACCTGGGGGCCTACCGCCTGCGTTGGGAGCTGCACACGGAATTCGTGTCCTGGACCTTTACCGTGCCCGCCGCCGTCGATGGCTTTGGCGAGCGGGAACCCGCTGGCGCCACGGACGCCGTGCCACAGGACTGGCTGGCGGCGCTGCCCGGGCAGTGCCTGTGCAGCCTGAACCTGTGGGTGCTGCCCACACACACCTTTGGCTCGGGCTCGCTGGTCAGGCATGTGCTGTATGAAGACACGCTGGTGGCTTCCACCGTGGCCGATGGCCATGGCGAGGTCTATACCGACTTTGCCATCCATGCCGACGGCTTCTCGCGCATGGTTCTGCTGACCGGTGGCATGACGCCGCGCCGCCTGGGTCGCCTGGTGCAGCGCCTTCTGGAGATTGAGACCTACCGCATGGCCGCGCTGCTGGGCCTGCCTGCCGCGCGCGAGGCTGCCAGCGTACTGGCCTTTGCCGAACGGGAGCTGGCCGCGCTGGCCAACGCGATCCGCACGGCCAACCGTGACGACGAGCCCGCCCTGCTGGACCGGCTGACCCGGTTGGCGGGGCAGGTGGAAAGCCAGCACGCGGCCACGCATTCGCGCTTTTCGGCCAGCAGTGCGTACTTTGAGTTGCTGGACAAGCGCATTCAGGACATCGCCGAATCACGCCTGGCGGGCATGCAGACCATCCGCGAGTTCATGGACCGGCGCCTGACGCCTGCGCGCAGCACCTGCGAGTGGGCTGTGCGGCGGCAGGACGCGCTCTCGCAGCGTGTCTCGCGCATGAGCAACCTCTTGCGCACGCGCGTGGAGATCGAGCAGCAGCAAAGCAGCCAGGCGCTGCTGGCCACCATGAACCAGCGGCAGGACCTGCAGCTCAAGCTGCAGTCCACGGTGGAGGGGCTTTCGGTGGCCGCCATCACCTACTACATCGTCGGCCTGGTGAGCTACCTGGCCAAGGGGGCGCAGGCACTGGGCTGGCCCCTGTCGGCGGAGACCACGGCGGCCCTGGCGATTCCCGTGGTGGCGGCCGGGGTGTGGTGGTCGCTCAGGCGGTTGCACCACCGCATGTTCCACCGGCAGGATTGAGCGTGCGCACGCCGGGGTTGGCAAGCCATCGCCGATGGCGGGGGCGCACGCGCGGAGGTTCGATGGCGCACGCCGGTGCAGCCGTGCCACACTCAGTGGCCTGTGCGGACAAAAATTTTAGCCAAAAGTGCCTTCAAACCAATCAATACAAGCGCAAGCAGCTAGAAAAAACGTAGCAACAGGGCTTCTGCTGGCGCTGTGCGGTTCCATCGCTTTCAGCGGCAAGGCCATCATCGTCAAGCTGGCATACCGTTATGGCGTGGATGCAGTCACGCTCATCATGTACCGCATGCTGTTTGCCTTGCCCATCTTTGCCATCATGGCCTGGTGGGCCAGCCGGGGCAAGCCGCCCCTCACCCGCAAGGACTGGCTGGGCGTGCTGGGCCTGGGCGTCACCGGCTACTACCTGGCGAGCTTTCTGGACTTTGCCGGGCTGGCCTACATCAGCGCCAGCCTGGAGCGCCTGATCCTGTACCTCAACCCCACGCTGGTCATGATGCTCGGCTGGCTCCTGTACCGGCGCACCATTCGGGGCGCGCAGGCGCTGGCCATGCTCATCAGCTACTGCGGTGTGGTGCTGGTGTTCGGGCAGGAGGCCAGTTTGCAGGGGGCCCATGTGGCCTGGGGAGCCGTGCTGGTGTTCCTGAGCGCGGTGAGTTACGCCATCTACCTCGTCTATAGCGGCGAAATGGTTCAGCGGCTGGGCTCGTTGCGGCTGGTGGGCCTGGCCACCACGGTGGCATGCCTGTGCTGCCTGGCGCAGTTTGCGGTGCTGCGCCCCCTGAGCGCGGCGGTGGTGGCGCCCGAGGTGATCTGGCTGTCCATTCTCAACGCCACGCTGTGCACGGCGGCGCCCGTGCTGATGGTGATGATGGCCATCGAACGCATCGGTGCGGGCATGGCGGCCCAGGTGGGCATGGTGGGGCCGCTGTCCACCATCCTCATGGGCATCTGGATTCTGGGAGAGCCGTTCACCGTCTGGGTGGCGGCGGGCACGGCGCTGGTGGTGACCGGCATCTTCGTGTTCACCCGCACGGCGCGCAAGCCAGCGGCTAGCGGATAGTCCCGCGGCGGCGTCAAAGACAAAAAAGGGCAGCCTGTGCTGCCCTTTGTGCTGGTTCAGGAACTCTTCTTTTTGGGTGGCGGTGCCGTCCTGCGCGCAGGTGCGGGGGCAGCGCCATTGGCAGCCGGTGCGGCCACAGGGGCGGCGGCCTGGGGGCGCACACGCTGCGCCACGGATACCGGCGCGGCACCTGCAAAGCTCTCCAGGCTCTTGCCCATGGCCAGCTCCAACTGATCCAGGCGCGCCTGTGCGGGCGGGTGGGTGGCCAGGGCCAGGGTGAACATGGGGTTGTCGGGCGTGGCGGTGCGCAGCTGCTGCAGCACGGCCACCAGGCCATAGGGGTCGAAGCCCGCGCGGGTCGCCAGCGCCACGCCGGTGCGGTCGGCGTCGTACTCGTCGGTCTGGTCCAGGCCGCGTGCGTACAGGTTGCGGCCCAGCGCCAGAACCTGCGAGGCCACCAGATTGCCCACGGCATTGGTCTTGATCTGTGATGCCACCAGTTGGGTGAGCACGCCGGACTGCGCGGTCTTGCGCATGGCGTGCAGGTGGTGCTTGGCGGTGACGTGCGTGATCTCATGCGCCAGGATGCCCGCCAGCTCGGCCTCGTCCGCGCAGCGGTCGATGAGCCCCTTGGTCACGAACACATAGCCGCCCGGTGCGGCAAAGGCGTTGTAGCCCGCGTCGTCCAGCACGGCAAAGGTCCAGGGCAGTTGGGGGCGCTCGGACTGCAGGCTGATCCAGCGGCCGAGCTGGTTCACATAGCGCTGCAGCTCCATGTCGGGGTGCAGCGGCTTGCTGCCCAGCAGCACGGCGCCCAGTTGGCGACCGATCTCGATCTCGCGGGGTTCGTCGATGTTGTCCACCGAGCGCGACAGTAGGCTGATCAAATCGTCGCCGCGCTGCGCGCTGCCTCCACCACCGGTCACGGCGCCCAGCAGGCCCGCTGCGCCACCGCTATTGCTGCTGCCACCGCCGCCCAGCGCGTTGAGCAGGTTCATCACATTCTGGCTCTGGCCGGTGGCGGGCAGCAGTGCCAGGGCCAGAGCGGCGCAGACCGTGGACACACGGCGGGCGCCGCGTGCCGATGTCAGGGTTGGGAGTTGCATGGCCTGGTCCTCAGTTGGGGCTGATGTTTTCACTGGCTGGCGTGGACCAGGGTGTGGCGCCACCCGAGCCGCTGGATGGCGGCGCGGCCGGGGCCGCCAGCGCTGCCACGGCGCGTGGCTGCAGCGATGCGTTGGCCGCAAACTGGCGCGCCTGATCGGCGCTCACCCGCAGGCCCTCGGCCCGGCTGACGGCGGCGGGGTTGGGCTCGGCATTGGCAATGTCTTCGGCACCCAGGCCGCGAATGCCGACCGTGGAGGTGGCCGTGGTGGTGGACCCGCTGTTGCCGCCCAGCAGGTTGCCCAGGCCGCGCAGGCCGCTCGTGGCAGAGTTGTTGCTGGCCGTGGCCGACCCCGATGCCGGCCCCAGGTCAAACATATGGACCCAGCCGGTAGCCCCTTGCGGTGTGGTGACCCGGGTCCAGGCGCCCTTGCGCTCGTTGCTGCGGGTGACGGTGGTGTTGGCCTCCAGCGGGGCCACGCTGGCGCCGGTGTCGGCGGGCGCGTCGCGCAACTGGGTGGCGCGCTTGACCACGGCGGACTCCTGCGCGTGGGCGCTGCCCGCGGCGCCAAGTGCCGCCAGGGTGAGCCAGATGGCAAGGGATGCTCGGTGCAGCCATGTCATGGGGTGTTCTCCATTTATGATTTCTTTGTGCTACTTTTGTATCGGCAAGCAAACGGGAGATTGTTATGGATTTGGGTATTGCAGGCAAATGGGCGCTCGTGTGCGGCGCGAGCAAGGGTCTGGGATACGGTTGCGCGCTGGCGCTGGTGCAAGAGGGCGTCAACGTGGTCATCAATGCCCGCAATGTAGGGGCGCTGACGCAGGCCGCAGCACAGCTCAACGCTGAAATTGCCAACAAAGTCGCACAGGGCGGGGGAAAGCCGGGCGCCCAGCCCCAGGTACTGGCGGTGGCCGCCGACATCACCACGCCCGAGGGGCGCGCCGCCGTGTTCTCGGTCGCCGGGGGGCCGGGCAAGGACTTCGACATCGTGGTGACCAATGCGGGCGGCCCGCCCACGGGCGACTTCCGCGACTGGGGGCGCGACGCATGGATCAAGGCCGTGGACGCCAACATGCTCACCCCCATCGAACTCATCCAGGCCACGGTGGACGGCATGGCGGCGCGCGGATTTGGTCGCATCGTCAACATCACATCGAGCGCGGTGAAGGCGCCGATCGACATCCTGGGCCTGTCCAACGGCGCGCGCAGCGGGCTCACGGGCTTCGTGGCGGGCGTGTCGCGCAGCAAGATCGCGGCGCGGGGCGTGACCATCAACAACCTGCTGCCGGGCAGGTTCGATACCGACCGGCTTGCCGCCACGGTGGCCGCCGCGGCCGACAAGGCGGGCAAGAGCGTCCAGGATGTGCGCAGCGCCCAGCAGGCCCAGATCCCGGCGGGGCGCTACGGCACGGCCCAGGAGTTTGGTGCCATCTGCGCGTTTCTGTGCAGCCAGCAGGCCGGCTACATGACAGGCCAGAACGTGCTGGCCGACGGGGGGGCTTACCCCGGCACGTTCTAGGGCGGCGGGGCCTTACAATCGTCTCGTGGCGTTTTGCCGACAGCATTTCGCAGGGAGGAGAACTTGATGAAGAATGGTGTCACACCACATGCCATGCATTCAGCGCCTTCCCTGATCCGTCGCCTGCGCCTTCGGGCCGCGCTGCCCGGTCTTGTGCTGGCAGCGCTGTGCTGGCAGCCGCAGGCCGGGGCACAAGCTGCGGCGCCTTCTGCGGCGCGCCCCACGGCAGATGCAGCCGCCAAGCCCTACCGCTTGCGCATCGTGGGCGGGCTGGCAGGAGTCAATCAGTACGTGCGTCAGGAGGAACCCTTCTGGAGCAAGGAGCTTTCCCGCCTGAGCGGTGGCAGGTTCGAGGCCGAGGTCGTGCCCTTTGACCGCGCGGGCGTGCCGGGTGCCGAAATGCTGCGCCTGCTGCAACTGGGCGTGGTGCCGTTTGGCACCGCGCTCATGAGCTCCTTCACGGCGCAACACCCCGAGTACACGGCGCCCGACCTGGCGGGCCTCAACCCGGACATCGCCACGCTGAAAATCACGCTGAACGCGTTTCGCCCCTACCTGGAGAAAGCCCTGCGCGACCAGCACGGCGTGGAGGTGCTGGCGGTGTATGTCTATCCGGCGCAGGTGGTGTACTGCAAGAGGCCGCTCAAGAGCCTGGCCGACCTGTCGGGCCGCAAGACGCGCGTTTCATCCCCCACCCAGGCCGATTTTGTCGGCGCCCTGGGCGGCGAACCCGTGCTCACGGGGTTTGCGCAGATCATGCCCAGCATCACGGCTGGCAACACCGAATGCGCCATCACCGGCACCATGTCGGGCAACACGCTGGGGTTGCACACCGTCACAACGCACGTGCATGCCCTGCCCGTGACCTGGGGGCTGGCCGTCTTTGGCGCCAACAAGGCGGCCTGGGACGCGCTGCCACCTGAACTGCGGGCGCTGCTGCGCGACCAGCTTCCCCGGCTGGAGGCCGCGATCTGGCAAGAGTCCGAACGCGAGACCTCCGACGGCCTGGCCTGCAACCAGGGCACGCCCGCGTGCGCAGGGGGGCGCAAGGGCAGCATGGTGGCGGTGCCGGTATCGGTGCAGGACGAGCGCAGGCGGCAAGAGATCCTGGCCTCGACCGTGCTGTCGCGCTGGGTGCAGCGCTGCGGCGCACGCTGCTCCCAGGTCTGGAACCAGACCATCGGCCCCGTGCGCGGCCTGACGGCGCCAGCCGCGAAACAATGAACGAATCCAAGACTCCGCTGCGCATCCGGGCCTTTGTGTGGGTCACCGTGGCGGTGTTTCTGGCGGCGGTGGCGCTGGTGGCCGCCGCGATGACCTGGAACGTGCGCAAGGTGGCGCTGGACGACTATGCCGCCCAGGCCACGCGCTTCGTGGCGGGGGCCGAGGCGGCACTCAACCGCTCGCTGCTCTCCATTGACGTGCTGCTGGCCAGCATGGATGAGGTGCTGGGGCTTTCGGGGGCGACGATCGCCTGGATCGACCCCGTGGAGGCCAGCCAGCGCCTGCGCAGCTCGGCGCGGCAAAACCTCATGGTGCG
>DAIQRN010000004.1:14435-23989 GCA_036786185.1 Acidovorax sp.
TGGACCAGGCGCTGGAGTCCATGGTCAGTGGTTTCCTGCTGTTGGACAGCGCTCAGCGCGTGGTGCAGTGGAACAGCCGCTTCGAGGAGATCTTCCCCTGGCTGCGCCCCGTGGTGGTGCCCGGCCAGCCGTTTCGGCGCCTGATGGAGGAAACCGCCCGTTACCAGATGCCGAACGCCTCCGAGGACGAACGCATGCGCTGGGTGGAAACCCGCATGCAGCTGCAAAGCCGGCACCTGGAGGCGCACGAGCAGCAGTTGCCCACGGGCCGCACCATCCAGATCACCGAGCGCCCCACGCCCGACGGCGGGCTGGTGATCAGCTACCACGACGTGACAGCCCTGCGCCGGGCCAGCGCCGAGATCGAAACCCTGGCCTTCTACGATCCGCTGACCAATCTGCCCAACCGCCGCCTGCTCATGGACCGCATGCAGCAGGTGATCGCGGCCAGCGCGCGCAACGGTCAGTACGGCGCGCTGCTGTTTCTGGACCTCGATCATTTCAAAACTCTGAACGACACGCTGGGTCACGAGGTGGGCGACCTGTTGCTGCAACAGGTCGCCGAGCGCCTGAAGTCCTGCGTGCGCGCCCAGGACACCGTGGCCCGGCTGGGAGGGGACGAGTTCGTGGTGATGCTGCACGAGCTGGCGCCCCAGGCAGAAGAATCCGCCGCCTTTGCACGCCGCGTGGGCGAGAAGATCCTGCGCACGCTCAACCTGCCGTATTCGCTGGGCGGGCGCATGCACCACAGCACGCCCAGCATCGGTGCCACGCTGGTGGGCGGAACGCCGCAGTCCGCCGTCGATCTGCTCAAGCAGGCAGACATCGCCATGTACCAGGTCAAGTCACAGGGGCGCAACGCGCTGTGCTTTTTTGATCCGCAGATGCAGATCGCCATCAGCGCGCGCGCCCAGCTGGAGAGCGACCTGCAGGTGGCGCTGTCGGCGGGGCAGTTTGTGCTGCACTACCAGCCGCAGTTCCACCTGGACGGGCGCATCGTGGGCGCCGAGGCGCTGATCCGCTGGCAGCACCCCGAACGCGGTCTGCTCGCTCCGGGCGCCTTCATCGGCGTGGCGGAAGACAGCGAACTCATCGTGCCCATGGGCCACTGGGTGCTGCGCACCGCGTGCGAGCAGCTCACCGCCTGGGCGACCGACCCGCATTGCCAGCACCTGCAACTGTCCGTCAACGTGAGCGCCCGCCAGTTCCGCCAGCGCGACTTCGTGGCCCGCGTGGTCGAAGTGCTGCGCGAAACCGGCGCGCGGCCGCACCTGCTCAAGCTGGAGCTGACCGAATCGCTGGTGCTGGACGACGTGGACGACACCGTTACCAAGATGGGCCAGCTCAAGACCAAGGGCGTACGGTTTTCGGTGGACGACTTCGGCACCGGCTATTCGTCGCTGGCCTACCTCACGCGGCTGCCGCTGGACCAGCTCAAGATCGACCAGTCCTTTGTGCACAACCTGGGCGTGCGGCACACCGACGACGTGATCGTGCAGACCATCATCGGCATGGCCCGCAACCTGGAGCTGGACGTGATCGCCGAAGGCGTGGAAACCCAGGGCCAGAAGGAGCTTTTGGCGCGGTACGGCTGCTTGCTCTTTCAGGGCTACCTGCTGGGCCGCCCCGTGCCGGTGGCGGACTTGGTGGCACGGCTCCAGGCGCCTGCTGCCACGCAGGATTGAAACCGCCAATTGCTTCTGATTTGATAGCTGCTAGCGCTTGATGGATAAGCGCTGGAGGTCAATTTTATTTAAATTTTGGAAGACCGGGACGACACCGCGATCCCGCCCACGATCAGCGCAAACGCCAGGCCATGAAAGACCTCGGGCGTCTCGCCCAGGAACGCCGCCGACAGCAGCCCGGCAAACAGCGGCGTGAGGTTGATGAAGAACCCCGCCATCGCAGGCCCGGCGCGCTGCACGCCCACGCCCCAGCAGCGGTAGGCCAGCACGGCAGGGCCTACGGCAATAAAGACCAGCGCGGCCACCAGAGGCCAGCCCCAGGTGATCTGCGTGTGGCCGCCGGCCCATTCCAGCCCCGCGAAGCTGCCCGACCAGGCCAGGCCAAACACCATCTGCGCCATCAGAAAAGCCGCCCAGTCGCCGCGGATGCTGGCGGGCTCACGGGTGCGCACCAGCAGCCAGCTGTAAAAAGTCCACGACACCGTGGCCAGCAGCATGAACAGATCGCCCGGCACCAGGCGAAACGCCAGCAACTGCGCCCATTCGCCCCGGCTCAGCACCAGCAGCACGCCGCACACCGACAGCAGCGCGCCCAGCACCTGGCGCCGCGTGACCGGCGCGCCAAAGAACAGGGCGCCCACGGCCAGCATCCACACCGGCATGCTGGAGCCCACCAGCGTCACGTTGATGGGCGTGGAGGTTTGCAGCGCCATGTACTGCAGCGCGTTGTACAGCCCAATGCCCAAAAGGCCCAGCAGCGCATAGCGGCGCCAGTGCGGCCACAGCGGGCTGCCTGGGCGCAGCACGGACCAGGCCAGGGGCAGCAGGATGGCGAAGGCCAGCACCCAGCGGATGAAGTTGAGCGTGATGGGCGGTATGAGGGTGTGCACCATGCGCCCCACCACGGCGTTGCCGGCCCACAGCAGCGGCGCTATCACCAGGAGCGCCGCCGTGCCGGGCGTGAGTCTTTGCGTCATGGGCTGCACTGTAACGGTGCCGGTGCCCACAAGGCTTTCAGATTCATGGCAGGATGGCCGCCGATTGTTGTTCGTGCATTTGTGCATTTACCAGGAGCCCCAGCCATGAGCCTTGCCGTCCAGATCCTCCAGCACGGTGGTCCCGAAGAACTTCACCTTGCTGACGTGAGTGTGGGCAACCCCGGCCCCGGCGAGATCCGCATCCGCCACCACGCCATCGGCCTCAACTTCATTGACGTCTATCACCGCACCGGGCTGTATCCGCTCAACATGCCCGCGTCCATTGGCATGGAGGCCGCGGGCGTGATCGAGGCCGTGGGCGAGGGTGTCACGCACCTCAAGGCGGGCGACCGTGCCGCCTACGCCAGCCAGCCGCCCGGCGCCTACTGCGAAGTGCGCGTGATGCCCGCCCAGTGCGTGTGCAAGCTGCCCGACGCCATCAGCTTCGAGACCGGCGCGGCCATGATGCTCAAGGGCCTCACCGCCCAGTACCTGCTCAAGAAAACGCTGCCCGTGGAGGGCCTGCAGCCGGGCGACCACGTGCTGTTCCACGCCGCCGCGGGCGGTGTGGGCCTGATCGCCACGCAGTGGGCCAAGGCGCTGGGCCTGCAGCTCATTGGCACGGCGGGCAGCGACGCCAAGTGCCAGCTGGTGCGGGACAACGGCGCGGCGCATGCCATCAACTACAACACCGAGGACTTCGCCGCGCGCGTGAAGGAGATCACCGGCGGCAAGGGCGTGAAGGTGGTGTACGACTCGGTGGGCAAGGACACCTGGGACAAGTCGCTCGACTGCCTGCGCCCCTTCGGCCTCATGGCCAGCTTTGGCAACGCCTCCGGCCCCGTGCCGCCGTTCGCGCCGGGCAGCCTGGGCGCCAAAGGCTCGCTCTACGTCACGCGCCAGACGCTGTTCACCCACATCGCCACGCGCGAGGCCACGCAGGCCATGGCCGACGACCTGTTTGCCGTGGTGGCCAGCGGGCAGGTCAAGATCCACATCGCCCAGCGCTATCCCCTGGCCGAGGTGCAGCAGGCGCACCGCGACCTGGAGGCGCGCAAGACCACCGGCTCGACCATCCTCACCCTGTGACGGCACCCGGCTTGGATGGCTGGCTGGCCGCTGCGCGCCGCGCCGCCCAGCAGCCGCCCGCGCAGCCACGCCAGACGCTGGTGGTGGCGGGGCAGGTAGTGGGCTCGGTGGCGCCCGATTTTTTAAACAAAATCAGCCTCCAGCGCTTGCTGGATAAGCGCTACCAGCTATTGAATCAGGAGTACGGTGGCGCACCCGCCTGGCAGCTGGATGTGCCGCCAGAGGCCGCCACCGACGCCCTCAACACCCTGGCCGCCGCCTTGCGCGACGCCGACCTGTGCGGTCCCTGGCGCAACGAGCAGCTGGCCGTGTGCAACGCGGCAGGCGCGGTGATCGCCACCGTGGAGCGCGGCGCCGTGCGCGTGCTGGGCCTGGCCACGCGCGCGGTGCACCTGGTGGGCCTGGCGCCCGACGGCCGCATGTGGGTGCAACAGCGCTCAATGACCAAGCCCAACAACCCCGGCCAGTGGGACACGCTGATGGGCGGCATGGTGTCGGCCGCCGACACGCTGCACGAAGCCCTGGCGCGCGAGACCTGGGAAGAGGCGGGCCTGCGGGTGGCCGCGCTGCACGGCCTGCGCCACGGCGGCCATGTGGACTTCGGCCGCGAGAGCCGCGAAGGCGGCGGCGCGGGCTACATGCGCGAGCGCATCGACTGGTTTTGCGCCGAAGTGCCCGAGGGCATGGCACCGGACAACCAGGATGGCGAGGTCGAGCGCTTCGACCTGCTGGCGCCGCAGGCAGTGCGCCAGTGGCTGGCGCAAGGCCGCTTCACGCTGGAGGCGGGCCTGGTGATCGCCGCGTTCCTGGGTTTGTGATGTGCGGGTGGGCGCTCAGCCCTGGTCCTGCAGCGGCTTGAGCCGGCTGGGCGCCAGCGCCCCGGCGGATTCGAGGATGGGGTAGGCCAACGAGCACAGCAGCGAGTTGATGCGTTTCAGATCGCTGATCAGATCAATGTGCAGCGAGCTGGTCTCGATGCTCTGCACCGTGTTGTCCGACAGCCGCGCCAGGTGCGTGACCGAGTAGGCATGCTCCAGGTCGCGAAAGCGCGCTTTTTCTTCAAGCAACTTCTGGGCGTCGCGCACGCTGCCGTTCAGGAACACGCTCATCGCCAGCCGCAGATTGCTGATCAGGCGGGCGTGCAGCTCGTTGATTTCCTCCATGCCGGCCTCGGAAAACTGGCGGCTCTTCCTGATCTTCTTGTCCTCGATGTCGATGAGCACGCGCTCGATGATGTCGCCGATCTGCTCCATGTTGATGGTGAAGCTGATGATTTCCGTCCAGCGCTGGCCTTCCACCTCGTTCAGCTCGGAGCGCGAGATCTTGGTCATGTAGTACTTGATGGCCGAGTACAGGCTGTCCACCTGGTCGTCCAGCTTGCGCAGGTCTTCGGCCAGCTGCAGGTCGTCGGTGCGGATCACCTTGTGCAGGCCCAGCAGCATGGACTCGACCACATCCGCCTGGTGCAGCGCCTCGCGCGCGGCGCAGGAGATGGCCAGCGAGGGCGTGGCCAGCGCGGAAGGGTCCAGGTGCTGGAGCCGCGCGCCCACCGTTGGGGCGCTGTCCTGCGGCAGCAGGCGCTGCACCAGGCGGGCCACCGTGCCCGTGAGGCTGATGCACAGCAAACCCACCACCATGTTGAAGGCCAGGTGGAACAGCACGACCAGCGTGGCGGTTTCGGGCACGTAGGGGCGCACATGCTGCAGCCACAGGCCGGTCAGCGGCGTCATGATGACCACGCCAATGGTCTTGAAGAACAGGTTGCCCAGCGGCACCTGGCGCGTCTGCACGTTGGCCTTGAGCGTGGTCAGAACGGCCAGCACGCCGCTGCCCAGGTTGGCACCCAGCACCAGGCCCAGCGCCACGTCGGGCGGAATGCCGCCCGAGCCCGCCAGCGCCGCCGTGAGCAGCACCGTGGCCAGGCTGGAATAGGCCACGATGGCCAGCAGCGCGCCGGTGAAAAGCTCCAGCAGCAGGTCGCTGGTGAGCGCCGAGAGCAGCGTTCGCACCGTGGGCGACTGGGTGAGCACGATGGTGGACTCGGTGATCAGGCGCAGCGCCAGCAGCATCAGCCCCAGGCCAATCAGCACCCGCCCCACGCGGCCCACCGCCGTGCCATTGCGCGCGGTGAAAAGCACCACGCCTGCAAAGATGAACAGCGGCGACAGCCACGACAGGTCCAGGGAGAACACCACCGCCATCACGCTGGAGCCCACGTCGGCGCCCAGCATCACCGCCAGCGCGGCAGGCAGGCCCACCAGCCCCTGGCCCACGAACGAGGACACGATGAGTGCCGTGGCCGTGCTGGACTGCACCACGGCCGTTACCCCGATGCCGGACAGCACGGCGGTGAAGCGGCTGCTGACGCTGCGGGCAATCAGCTGGCGCAGGTTGGCGCCAAACACACTCAGGATGCCGGTACGCACCAGGTACGTGCCCCAGATCAGCAGCGACACGGCAGCCAGCAGGTTCAAGAGATGCTTCATGGAAAACGGTTGTTTCTTCCTTTTTATGGCCTGTGCAGCACCCTTGGCAGGGCTGTCATCAAGCTGACGCGTGAGCATACTCCTGATTCCATAGCGGTGCGGATGCCCCTGCTGCGTCCGCCACAATGCCAACGGCCCGCGCGTGGCGAGCCGTTGGCATGGGGTTGGCGCGGGCGGGGCGCGGTCAGCGCTCGCGCCGCACGCGCAGGAGTTCGTCCAGGATCAGGCAGGCGGCCCCCACGCTGATGGCCGTGTCGGCCAGGTTGAACGCAGGGAAATGCCCGCCCGGGAACATGCCGGACAGAAAATTCCAGTGAAAGTCCAGAAAGTCCACCACGTAGCCGTGCATCAGTCGGTCCACCACGTTGCCCACCGCACCGCCCAGGATGCTGGCCAGCGCAAAGCAAAACAGCTTTTGCCCAGGGTGCGCGCGCAGCTGCCACACGATGAAGATCGTGGCCACCGCGCCGATGCCGGTGAATAGCCAGCGCTGCCAGCCACCCGCGTCCGCCAGGAACGAGAACGCCGCCCCCGTGTTGTGCGCCCGCACGATGTTGAAGAACCCGGTGATGAACGTAGAGTCGCCCAGGCGGTAGTTGTTCAGGATCAGGGTCTTGGTCACTTGGTCGGCTATCAGCAAGACCACGGCCCAGGCCAGCCAGGGCCACATGCTGGGGCCCGAACGCGCGGCGGGCATCAGGCGTGCACCCGGCTTTCGCCGTCGCCGTGCAGGTTGCTGGTGCAGCGGCCGCAGAGCGTGGGGTGCGCGGCATCCTGCCCCACGTCGCTGCGGTAGTGCCAGCAGCGTTCGCACTTGGCATAAGAACTGGCTCTAACGCTTATCTGTAAAGCGCTACCAGCTACCAATTCAATAGCGGATGTGATGAACACGAACTTCAGGTCATCGCCCAGGCTGGCCAGCAGGGCGTGGTCTTCGGGCGCGGCCGTGAGCGTGACGTTGGCCTGCAGCGACGAGCCCACCTGGCCGTCGGCGCGCAGCACCTCGATCTCCTTGTTCACCGCGTCGCGGATCTCGCGCAGGCGCGCCCACTTGGCCAGCAGGCCTTCGTCGGCGGCGGGGATGGTCTGGTAGGTCTCCAGGTAGATGGATTCGGAGTCGCCAAACACCTTCCACGCCTCTTCCGCCGTAAACGACAGGAAGGGTGCCATCCAGCGCAGCATGGCGTGCGTGATCTGGTACAGCGCCGTCTGCGCGCTGCGGCGCGCCAGGCTCTTTGGCGCGGTGGTGTACAGCCGGTCCTTGAGCACGTCGAGGTAGAAGCCGCCCAGGTCTTCCGAGCAGTACAGCTGCAGCTTTGCGACCACGGGGTGGAACTCATAGACCTTGTAGTGCGCGAGCAAGTTGGCCTGGAACTCGGCAGCGCGGGAGAGTGCGTAGCGGTCGATCTCCAGCATGTCGCCAAACGGCACGCTGTCCTTGGCGGGGTCGAAATCGCTCACGTTGGCCAGCAGGAAGCGCAGCGTGTTGCGGATGCGGCGGTAGCTGTCCACCACGCGGGCCAGGATCTTGTCGTCGATGGCGAGGTCGCCCGAGTAGTCGGTGGCGGCGCACCACAGGCGGATGATCTCGGCGCCCAGCTTGCCGCTGACCTCCTGCGGCGAGACGGTGTTGCCCAGCGACTTGCTCATCTTCTTGCCTTGCCCATCGACCGTGAAGCCGTGCGTGAGCAGGCCCCGGTACGGCGCGCGGCCAAAGATGGCGCTGGCCAGCAGCAGCGAGCTGTGGAACCAGCCGCGGTGCTGGTCGTGGCCTTCCAGGTACAGGTCGGCCTCGGGGCCTTCGTCGTGGTGCATGCCGGCGTGCGTGCCGCGCAGCACATGCCAGAAGGTGGAGCCCGAGTCGAACCAGACTTCGAGGATGTCGGTGCTCTTGGTATAGAGCTTGGCGTCCTCGGCACCGAGAATTTCTTCTGCAGTGGCGCGGCTCCAGGCCTCGATGCCGCCCTTTTCAACGATCTCGGCGGCCTGGTCCATGATCTCCATGGTGCGCGGGTGCAGTTCGCCCGAGTCCACATGCAGGAAGAAGGGCAGGGGCACGCCCCAGCTGCGCTGGCGCGAGATGCACCAGTCGGGCCGCCCGGCGATCATGTCGCGCAGGCGGGACTTGCCGTTCTCGGGGTAGAAGCTGGTGTGCTCGATGGCCTCCAGCGCGATCTGGCGCAGCGTCTGGGCGGGTTTTTGCGCGGGATCGGTGAACACGCCTTCGCCCTCGTCCATGCGCACGAACCACTGCGCGGCCGCGCGGTAGATCACAGGCGT
The DNA here is from genome assembly GCA_036786185.1 of Acidovorax sp. Classification (GTDB taxonomy): domain Bacteria; phylum Pseudomonadota; class Gammaproteobacteria; order Burkholderiales; family Burkholderiaceae_C; genus Acidovorax. The sequence goes on from DAIQRN010000004.1 coordinate 22,953, forward strand.
CTTGTGGCGCCAGCAATGCGGGTAGCTGTGGGTGATGTTCTTGGTGCCCATCAGGCGGTCGGCCACCTTCAGCGCGTCGATGATGACCGGCAGGGCCTTCCAGATGTGCTGGCCACCGAACATCGGGAAGTCCGCCGCATACGTGCCGTTGCCCTGCACGGGGTTCAGGATGTCCTCGTACTTCAGGCCGTTGGCGATGCAGGAGTTGAAGTCATCCACGCCATACGCGGGCGACGAATGCACGATACCGGTGCCGTCTTCCGCCGTGGCGTACTCGGCCAGATAGACGGGCGAGAAGCGGTCGTAGCCCTTGTCCACCTGGGCCAGCGGGTGCTTGAAATTGATGTGGTCCAGCTTCGCGCCCACGGCGGTGGCGACCACGCTGCCCGCGATGCCCCAGCGCTCCAGGCACTTGTCCACCAGCGCGCTGGCCACGATGACGAGGCCACGCTCGGTGTCCACCAGGCTGTACTCCAGCTCGGGGTTCATGTTCAGAGCCTGGTTGGCGGGGATGGTCCATGCGGTGGTGGTCCAGATCACGGCGAAGGCGGGTTTGGCCAGCGCGGTCAGGCCGAAGGCGGCGGCGAGCTTGTCGGGCTCGGCGGCGGGGAACATCACGTCCAGCGTCTGGCTGCCCTTGTCCTGGTACTCGATCTCGAACTCGGCCAACGACGAGGCGCAGTCAAAGCACCAATAGACGGGCTTCAGCCCGCGATAGACGAAGCCGCGCTCCATCACCTTCTTGAGCGCGCGCAGCTCGCCCGCCTCGCTCGCGTAGTTCATGGTCTTGTAGGGGTTGTCCCATTCGCCCAGCACGCCCAGGCGCTTGAAGTCCGCCATCTGCTGCGCGATCTGCTCGGTGGCGAAGGCGCGGCCCTTGGCCTGCATCTCGTCGCGGGGCAGGTTGCGGCCATGCAGCTTCTCGATGGCGTTCTCGATCGGCAGGCCGTGGCAGTCCCAGCCGGGGGTGTAGAGCGCGTCGAAGCCTTCGAGCTGGCGCGCCTTGGTGATCATGTCCTTCAGGATCTTGTTCACCG
>DAIQRN010000111.1:0-781 GCA_036786185.1 Acidovorax sp.
GCAAGATCGCCATCTCGCTGCTGTCGGCGTTTGCCATCGTGTACTTCCGCTTTCCGTTCAAGATGCTGTGCTTCTGGGCCATCTTCGTGACGCTGATGCTGCCGGTAGAGGTGCGCATCCTGCCCACCTACAAGGTGGTGGCCGACCTGGGCCTGCTCAACAGCTACGCGGGCCTGACGCTGCCGCTGATCGCCTCGGCCACGGCCACTTTTTTGTTCCGCCAGTTCTTCCTGACGGTGCCCGACGAACTGGTGGAAGCCGCGCGCATCGACGGCGCCGGGCCCATGCGCTTTTTCATCGACGTGCTGGTGCCGCTGTCGCGCACCTCGATTGCCGCGCTGTTCGTCATCCAGTTCATCTACGGCTGGAACCAGTACCTGTGGCCCCTGCTCATGACCACCTCCGAGGACATGTACCCGGTGGTGATCGGCATCAAGCGCATGCTGGCCGGGGGGGAGGCCGCCGTGGACTGGAACATCGTCATGGCCACCGCCATCATCGCCATGCTGCCGCCCACGGCCGTCGTCATCCTGATGCAGAAGTGGTTCGTCAAGGGCCTGGTCGATACCGAAAAATAAGCATCAAAACATGCTTCAGCCCTTATAAATCAAGCGCTAGAAGCTATTACTTTAATAGTAAAAATGGCCTCTCTCACTCTCAGCAACGTCATCAAGCACTACGGTAGCGGCAAGCACACGGTGCCGGTGATCCACGGCGTCGACGCACAAATCCAGGACGGCGAGTTCATCGTCATCGTCGGCCCCTCGGGCTGCGGCAAATC
>DAIQRN010000111.1:791-7475 GCA_036786185.1 Acidovorax sp.
ACCATCGCCATCGGCAACCGCGTGGTCAACAACCTGGAGCCGGCCAAGCGCGACATCGCCATGGTGTTCCAGAACTACGCGCTGTACCCGCACATGAGCGTGTTCGACAACATGGCCTACGGCCTGAAGATCGCCAAGGTGCCCAAGGACGAGATCAAGGCCCGGGTGGACAAGGCGGCCAAGATCCTCGAACTGGGCCACCTGCTCGAAAGAAAACCGCGCGAACTGTCGGGCGGGCAGCGCCAGCGCGTGGCCATGGGCCGCGCCATCGTGCGCCAGCCCAAGGTCTTCCTATTCGACGAACCGCTGTCCAACCTGGACGCCAAGCTGCGCGCGCAGACCCGCATCGAGATCCAGAAGCTGCACGCCGAGCTGGGCATCACCAGCCTGTTCGTGACCCACGACCAGGTCGAGGCCATGACCCTCGCGCAGCGCATGGTCGTGATGAACGCCGGCAACGTGGAGCAGTTCGGCACGCCCGAGGAGGTCTATCACACGCCGGCCTCCACCTTCGTGGCCAGCTTCATCGGTTCGCCCCCGATGAACCTGCTCAAGAACGCCCCGGGCGGCAAGGCGGGGCAGATCCTGGGCATCCGCCCGGAGCACACGGACCTGGTGGCGAGCGGCGGCTGGGAATTCAAGGTCGAGACCGTGGAGCTGCTGGGCGCCGAGCGCCTGGTGTACGGCTCGGTCAATGGGGAATCCGTGACCGTCCGGCTGGACGAGGGACTGGCCTACCCCAAGCCGGGGGAGACGGTGCGCGTCGCCCCGCGCGAGGATCGCCTGCATTGGTTCCAGGCCGAGACCGGGAAAAGGGTGTAAACCCATGCTCCCTCTCGCCCCCTGGCCCTACCCCCGCTGGATCGCCCACCGCGGCGCGGGCAAGCTGGCGCCTGAAAACACCCTGGCCGCGTTCCGCCTGGGCGCGCAGCACGGCTACCGCATGTTCGAGTGCGATGCCAAGCTCAGCGCCGACGGCGTGCCGTTCCTGCTGCACGACGCCACGTTGGACCGCACGACCACCGGCCACGGCACCGGCGGCGACCTGCCCTGGAGCCAGCTGGCGCAGCTCGACGCAGGTGGCTGGCATTCCCGCAGCTACGCGGGCGAGCCCCTGCCCACGCTGGAGCACCTGGCGCGGTACTGCATCGCCAACGGCTACTTTCTGAACATCGAGATCAAGCCCACGCCGGGCCTGGAAGAAAAAACCGGCCAGGTGGTGGGCGAGCATGCCGCGCGCCTGTGGCAGGGCCAGGCCGTGCCGCCCCTGTTCTCGTCCTTCAAGCCCGAGGCCCTGGCGGGCGCCCGCGCCACCGCGCCGCACATTCCGCGCGCGCTGCTCATCGACGCGCTGTGGGACGGCTGTTTTGACCAGGCCCGCCAACTGAGCTGCGTGGCCATCGTCTGCAACCATGCGCTGTGGGACGCGGCCCTGGTGGCCCAGGTGCGGGGTTGGGGCCTTCGCACGCTGAGCTACACCGTCAACGATGACTGGGCCGCGCAGCGGCTCATTGCCCTGGGCACGGACGGCATCATCACCGACCGGGTGGATCTGTTCAGTCCGTCACTACCCTATTGATAGCTGCCAGAGCTTACCCCATAAGCGCTGGAGGCATTTTTGACCACTATTTTGACCGCTGGCTGCGCACGTAGCCTGCCACGGTGGCCAGCACCTGGTCCAGGTGCTGCTGCAGCGGCGCAAAGCCCGCGTTGGGCGCGCGCGTGTCTTCGTCCATGTACACCGGACGGCGGATCTCGATCTGCAGGCTGTGGCGGCCCAGGTGCGGCTGACCGATGCGGCCAATCAGCTCCACGCCCTTGTAGGGCTCGTTGTAGGCCACGCTGTAGCCCAAGCCCTTGAGTTCGTCGCCGATCAGGTGGATGAACTCGGGGGCGCAGGTCGTGCCGTCGCGGTCGCCCAGCACGAAGTCGGCCAGCGGCGGCGCGTCCGTGCGGCCCAGGCGCTGGTACACGTCGTTGGGCATGGAGTGCAGGTTCAGGTGCCACACCGCGCCAAAGCGCTGCACGCTGGCGTCGATGGCGGCCTGCAGCGCCGCATGGTAGGGCCGCCAGTACTGCGCGATGCGGTGCTGCACCTCGGCCACGGTGCGCGGGCGCGCATACAGCGGCGTGGCCACGCCGTCCTTGCTGATCTGCTGCCAGATCAGGCCCAGGCCCTGGCGCGTCTTGGGGCCGGGCGCGAGCGGCACGGGCCACGCGCCGTCGATCTGCGCAGGGTCCAGGTCGTTGTCGGCCCGGTTCACGTCGATGTAGGTGCGCGGGAAGGTCGCGGCGATCAGCGTGGCGCCGTGGGCGGGCGCCGTGTGCCAGAGGCGGTGCACATGCGTGTCCTCGCCGCGGCGCAGCAGCGCCAGGGGCACGGCATGGCCGAAGTCGTCGGGGTAGGCTGTGCCGCTGTGGGGCGAGTCGCACACCAGCGGCAGCGGCTGCCCCGTGGGTTGCCAGACCTCGACCGGCGCGTGCGGCCGAGGGCTCAGATCGTCATGCAAGAGGGTCAACGGCGCACCATCAGTCCAGCTTGATGTTGGCGCGCTTGGCCACGGCCGTGTAGCGCGCGATGGCGGCGTCGATCTGCTTGGCAAACTGCTCGGGCGTGTTGGCCATGGATTCGCCGGAGATGCTCTTTTGCTTCTCCAGGTAGTCGGGCTGGGCCATGGCCTTGTGCGCGGCGGCGTTCAGCTTGGCGATGATCTCCTTGGGCGTGCCCGCCGGTGCCACCAGGCCGAACCAGCCGCCGTCGCCCATGCCGGCGTAGCCCAGCTCGGTGTAGGTGGGCACGTCGGGCAGCACGGGGCTGCGCTTGAGGGCCAGCACGGCCAGCGGGCGCAGCTTGCCGGACTGGATGTTGGCCAGCGTGGAGGGCAGGTTGTCCGTCATGGCGTTGACCTGGCCGGCCAGCGCGTCGGTGGCGGCCTGGCCCGCGCCCTTGTAGGGAATGTGCAGCAGGTCGATGCCCGCCAGGTTCATGAAGTTCTCGATGTTGGCGTGGCCCAGCGAGCCCGTGCCGGGCGAGGCAAAGGTGTACTTGCCGGGGTTCTTCTTGGCCAGCGCCACGAACTCCTGCATGGTCTTGGCGGGCACGCTGGGGTGCACCACGAAGACGCTGGGCACGCTCATCACGTTGGTGATGGGGGCGAAATCCTTCACCGCGTTGTAGGGCAGCTTGGTGTAGATGGCGGGGTTGGCGCCGTGCGTGCTCACGGTGGCCATGCCGATGGTGTAGCCGTCGGGCGCGCTCTTGGCGATCGCGTCGGCGCCGATGGAGCCGCCCGCGCCGCCCTTGTTGTCCACTACCACGGCCTTGCCCAGAATGGGGCCCATCTTGTCGGCCAGCAGGCGCGCCACCATGTCGGTGGAGCCGCCGGGCGCAAACGGCACGATCAGCTTGATGGGGCGGTTGGGGTAGTCGCCCGCCTGGGCCTGGGCCAGGGGTGCAAAAGCCGCGGCAGCAGCGCAAGCGGCCAGGGTGGATAGCAGGGTGCGGCGCAGTGCCATGGTGTTCTCCTCAATGCTGAATAACTGTGGCGCCCATTCTTGAGCGCCCCGCGCTGGGCGAAAAGCGACAAAATGGCACCCATTCATTACCAACGCTCATAGGTCCCGCCCGCCATGCGCATGCACTCCCCCTCGCTGCCCGAGCTCCACGCCTTTGCCGCCGCCGCGCGCCTGGGCAGTTTCTCGCAGGCCGCGCAGGATTTGCATGTGACCCAGGGCGCCATCAGCCGCGCCATCGCCCGGCTGGAGGAGCACCTGGGCGTGGCCCTGTTCCAGCGCGACGGGCGGCGCAGCGTGCTCACGCGCGCCGGGGCCGACTACCTGCAAGCCGTGGGCCCGTCCATCGCCACCATCGAATCGGCCACACTGGCCGTGCGCACGCGGCGCAACCCGCGCCAGCTGCGCCTGTCGGTGCCGCCCACGCTGTTCAGCCACTGGCTGATTCCGCGCCTGCCGGGCTTCTCGGCCCGCCACCCGGGCATCGGCCTGTCGTTTGCCCCCTACCGGCGCGACGACGCGCTGACCGCGCCCGAGATCGACGCCTGGATCCGCGTGGGCCAGTCGGACTGGCCCGCAGGCATCGCGGCCGACTACCTCGTGGGCCGCGAGCTGGTGCCCATCTGCCGCCCCGCCGACCTGGCGCAGCTGCGCACGCCCGCCGACCTGCTGGCACGCCCGCTGCTGTTTCACACCAACTACCCCGGCAACTGGGCGCACTGGTTTGCGAGCGTGGGCTGCGCGCACGGGCCGCTGGTGCCTGCGGCGGACTTTGAACTGGTGGCCCTGCTGGTGCAGGCCGTCATTGCGGGCCTGGGCGTGGCGGTGGTGCAGCGCGCCCTGGTGGAGCCGGAACTGGCCGCCGGGCGCATCGCCATCCCCATCGCGCAGCCGGTGACCCTGGAGCGCGGCTACCACCTGTGCATCCCCGAAGGCCGCGCGCCCAACCCGGCGCTGGAGGACCTGCGCAGCTGGCTCCTGGCGCAGGCCGGAGGCGACTGAGGCAATGCAGAATCCATCGCCCCCGTAGCTGCTAGCCGCGCCAGCTCCGGGCCAACAGCCACTGGCAGCTGGCCGTAGCCAGCACCAGCAGGGCATAGGTGAGCATCTTGCCGTCGCGCCCCCACACCACCAGCCCCGCCACCAAGGCGGCCACGTCAACTACAAAAACAATAGCTGCTCGCGCCCACCAACCAAGCGTTGGAGTCGGTTTTGGCCCAAACATTCGCCCCACCAGCGCCAGCAGCAAGGCCAGGGCGGCGGCGGGTGCCACAAAATTGAGCAGATGGTTGAGAATGTCCAGCGGACCCATGAAATTGACCCAAATCAAGGCTGTCGCAGGCAAATCTGCCTGGTCGGGCCAACAATTTTATAATCGGAGGCTATGGCAGTCTGGGCCCTTGGCATCAACCACACCACCGCGCCGCTCGACCTGCGCGGCCGGTTTGCGTTCGCGCTCGACCAGATCGAGCCCACGCTGCAGGGCCTGCGCCAGTCGCTGGGCAGCGCGAGCCGCCATCCCGGCGTGGAGACGGCCATCATCTCCACCTGCAACCGCACCGAAATCTATTGCGCCGCCCCCCTGCCCACGCCCGGCCCCGCGCTGGACCACACGCTGGGCTGGCTAGCGCACAGCGGCGGCGTGAGCCCCGCGCTGCTGCGATCGCACTCCTACACGCTCGAAGACAGCCTGGTGGCGCGCCACGCCTTCCGCGTGGCCAGCGGGCTCGACTCCATGGTGCTGGGCGAGGCCCAGATCCTGGGCCAGATGAAGGACGCCGTGCGCGCCGCCGAGGGCGCGGGCGCCCTGGGCACCACGCTCAACCAGCTGTTCCAGCGCAGCTTTGCCGTGGCCAAGGAGGTGCGCACCAGCACCGAGATCGGCGCCCACAGCATCAGCATGGCCGCCGCCGCCGTGCGCCTGGCGGGTCAGCTGTTTGAAGACCTCTCCAAGATCCGCGTGCTGTTCGTGGGCGCGGGCGAGATGATCGAGCTGTGCGCCACGCACTTCGCGGCCAAGAGCCCCAAGCAGATCGCGATTGCCAACCGCACGCTGGAGCGCGGCGAAAAGCTCGCCACCCGCTTTGGCGGCGAGGTGATGCGCCTGGCCGACCTGCCCGAGCGCCTGCACGAGTTCGACGCCGTCATCAGCTGCACCGCCAGCACCCTGCCCATCATCGGCCTGGGCGCCGTGGAGCGCGCGCTCAAGAAGCGCCGCCACCGCCCCATCTTCATGGTGGACCTGGCCGTGCCACGCGACATCGAGCCCGAGGTCAAGGCCCTGGGCGACGTGTACCTGTACACCGTGGACGACCTGGCCACCGTGGTCCAGACCGCCCAGGCCAACCGGCAGGCCGCCGTGGAGCAGGCCGAGGCCATCATCGACGCGGGCGTGCAGAGCTTCATGCACTGGATGGAGCTGCGCAGCCCCGCTGGCGCCGAAGGCGGCGTGGTGCCGCTGATCCAGCAGCTCAACGCCCAGGCGGATGAATGGCGCGCCCTGGAAATCGCCCGCGCCAAGAAGCTGCTGGCCAAGGGCGAGGACATGGACGCCGTGCTCGAAGCCCTGTCGCGCGGCCTCACGCAGAAGATGCTGCACGGCACCATGGCCGAGCTGCGCGCGGGCGACGCCGATGCGCGCGCGCAAACAGCGCAGGCCGTGTCGCGCCTGTTCCTGCGCAAAGAGCGTTAGCAACGCCGCTCCGTTTCAAGCCAAATCGGCCTCTGGCGCTAATCCATCAAGCGCTACCAGCTACTGAAACAGTAGCAAACCTCTTTCCCCGACCCTATGAAACCCTTTCTCCGAAGCCAGCTGGAGCGCTATGCACAGCGCCTGGGCGAGCTCGACTTTCTGCTCTCGCGCGAAGACATCATGAGCGACATGGCGCAGTACCGCCGCATCTCCGTCGAGCATGCCGAGGTCACGCAGGTGGCAGGCCGCTGGGCACGCTACCAGCAGCGCGAGGCCGACTTAGGCAGCGCGCGCGACATGCTGGAAGACCCCGACATGGCCGAGATGGCGCAGGAAGAAATCACCGCCGCCGAGGCCGAGCTGCTGCTGCTGGAAGACGAGCTGCAGCGCCTGCTTTTACCAAAGGACCCCGACGACGCACGCAACGCCTTTGTCGAAATCCGCGCGGGCACGGGCGGCGACGAATCGGCCCTGTTCGC
>DAIQRN010000112.1:0-7463 GCA_036786185.1 Acidovorax sp.
GCAGGTCATGCCCAGGTTGTGCTCCATGCCGATCTCGGCGGCGTTCTCGATCTGCGCGGCGCTGCCGCCCATCACGGCGGCCAGCGCGCCCGCCGCCATGGAGCAGGCCACGCCCACCTCGCCCTGGCAGCCCACCTCGGCCCCGGAGAGCGAGGCGTTTTCCTTGTAGATGATGCCGATGGCGCCTGCGGTGAGCAGAAAATTGACGATGCCGTCGTCGTTGGCCTTGTTGTCCGCGCCTTGCAGGAAGTTGACGTAGTAGTGCAGCACGGCCGGGATGACGCCCGCCGCGCCGTTGGTGGGGGCGGTCACCACGCGGCCACCGGCGGCGTTTTCCTCGTTGACGGCCATGGCGTAGAGGTTGACCCAGTCCAGCATGGACAGCGGGTCGCGCAGGGCGGCCTCGGGCGAGTTCTTGAGCTTGGCGTGCAGCTCGGCGGCGCGGCGGCGCACCTGCATCGGGCCGGGCAGGTGGCCGGTGGCGGCGCAGCCGCGCTGCACGGCGCCTGCCATGGTGTGCCAGATGGCCAGCAGCTGGCGGCGCACTTCGGCGGCGCTGCGCCAGTGCTGCTCGTTGGCGGCCATGATCTGGGCCGGGCCGAGGCCCGTGGCCTGGCATTGGGCCAGCAGCTCGGCCCCTGTGCGAAAGGGGTAGGGCAAGCCGCTGCCATGGCCTGCGGCGCCGGGCTGGGCCGTGGCCGCGCTGTTGAGCACGCGCTCGCCCGCCGCGTCGATCACGAAGCCGCCGCCCACCGAGTAGTACTCGCGGGTGGCGATCTCGGTGCCTTGGGCGTCGAAGGCGTGAAAGCACAGGCCGTTGGGGTGCAGCGGCAGGCTTTTGCGGCGAAACAGCAGGTGTTCCTTTTCGACGAACGGCACGGCCTGCACACCCAATAGGTCCAGCGACTGGCGGCTGCGGATGGCGGCGATGGCGGGGGCGATCTGGTCGGGGTCGATGTGCTCGGGTTCATGCCCGGCCAGGCCCAGCAGCACGGCGCGGTCGGTGCCGTGGCCCACGCCGGTGGCGGAGAGGGAGCCGAACAGCTCCACCGTGACCGCGCGGACGGAGGCCAGGCCCACGCCGTCGCGCAGATGGCAGGCAAACTGCCGCGCCGCGATCATGGGGCCCACGGTGTGGGAGCTGGAGGGGCCGATGCCGATCTTGAAGAGATCGAAGACGCTGACGGACGGGGTGGGGGAGGACATGGCCGCGAGGCTAACCGGGTGGCCTGGTGGCAGCATGCTCGCTATCCCTGCCTGCGGTGGCGGGAGCGGCATTGCAGTCCGATATTTGCTATTTATTTAATAGCTTGTAGCGCTTGCTGTATAAGCGCTGGCGGCCAATTGGGCTTGAATCTGGCGGAGGTGCGTCAGCGCACCTTAATGCCCATGAGTTTTTCTTACGGGCGGCGGGCATGGAGATTGTCCACGCCCGCGTTCGAGGTCAGCGTGCCTTGCTCACCGCCAGGTTCCACAGCGCCACCAGTTGCTCGTATTCCTGCGAGGCCTGTTCCTGGTCCAGCGGGAAGATCTTGATGGCCTTGAGGTCGGGCAGGGACGTCAGCTTGGAGACGGCAACGTCCGTGCGCGTGGGGCGGCGGAAGTTCTTCACCAGCAGGGTTTCCTGCGCTTCCTTGCTCATGAGGCCGTTGTACAGGGTCTTGGCGGCTTCCATGTTCTTGGCGCCCTTGATGATGAACATGCCTTCGGGGGCCAGGTAGCTGCCTTCGGCGGGGTAGACCAGCTTGATCTCCTTCTGGCCGCCGGCCACGTATTCCTGCGCGGCGTACTCGATGGTCAGGCCCACGGGGTACTCACCCGCCGCCACGCCCTTGTAGGTGGTGCCGGACGAGGAGGTGACCACGGCGTTGGTGGCGATCTTCTCCAGCCCGTCCTTGCCGAACTGCTTGAGCAGGCCGTACACCAGCATGTAGGCGGTGGCGCTCTTGCTCGGGTCGGTGATGGCGAACTTGCCCTTCCACTCGGGCTTCATCAGGTCGGACCAAGTCTTGGGCGCGGCCAGGCCCTTGAGCTGGCGCTCGTTGACCATCAGCACCATCACATGCAGGTTGGTGCCGACCCACAGGTTGTTCGGGCCGCGGAATTCGGCGGGGATGGCGGCAAGGTCGGGCGCCTTGTAGGGCTCCAGCAATTCCTTGTGGGCGCCCAGGGTGCCGAAGCCGCCGCTCCACAGCACGTCGCCGCGCGGGTTCTTGGACTCGGCCTGGATGCGCTTCATCAGCGAACCCGTGCCCCCCGTGACCTGCTGCACGGTGAGCGAGGGATTTTTCTGCTTGACCACGTTGAGCGCGGTCTCGATGGTCTCGGTGTTGTTGGACGAGTACAGCACCACGGTCTGGGCCTGGGCCAGGCTGGCGGCCAGGCCGAGCGCGGCCAGCGTGCATTGCAACAAGGTCTTGATTTTCATGGGAAGCCTCTCTCGGTGGGTGGAGTGGGGGAAAGTTACTTGCTGGAGAACAGGTTGATGCGGAACACCTTGATGGCGACCACGATGGGCAGCAGGATCACGCTGACCAGCGCCGCGCCGTAGGCAGATGCCAGGCCCAGCCGACCGCCGTCAACCTGCCGGAAGATGGTGATGGGCATGGTCTCCAGGCCGCCGGTATAGACGACGACCGAGGCCGACAGCTCGGAAATGGTGGTCACCCACATCAGGATGGCCGCCGAGATCAGCGAGGCCCGCATGGCCGGCAGGATGACCTTGAAGAAGGTCATGAGCGGCGACACGCCCAGGCTGATCGAGGCCTCTTCAATGGATTCGGGAATGTTGAACAGCGTGGACGAGGCATTGCGCACCGCGAACGGCAGCCGGCGCACGGTGTAGGCCAACACCATGATGCCCGAGGTGCCCGCCAGGACAAGCCAGCCGGTGTTGAAGGTCTGCACCAGCGCGATGCCCAGCACCGTGCCCGATATGGTGAGCGGCAGCACCACGATGTAGTCCAGTACCTGCGTGAACAGGTTGCGCTTCTTGATGGTGAGATAGCTGACCAGCAGCGCGAAGCTGACCCCCACCAGCGTGGCGATGGACGAGAACTTGAGCGAGTTGATGATGGGCTCGGGCGCCGCGTGCAGCGCGCGCTGCAGGCTGCTCAGCGACCAGCTGCCCCAGCGCATGACCGGGCCGCTGGTCTCGGTAAAGGCGCCGATGAACACCACCACCAGCGGCAGCATGGATGCCAGGATCACCAGTCCTACGGTGACGGTGAACAGCAGCCCGGCGGCCGAGCGCACACGCACCGGGGCGGGCGCGCGGCCCTGCGTCATGGTGTAGACCTTGCGCTCCACCACGCGCTTCTGGAAGAACAGCACCACGGCCACGATGGCGATGGACACCACCGACATGGCGCTTTGCAGTGCGGGGCTGCCACCCATCTCGCTCACGAAGGTGTTGTACGTCATCACCGACAGCAGCGGCACGCGGCTGCCCAGCAGCATGGACAGCGCGAAATTGCCCACGACCAGCGTGAACACCACCAGCGCATTGACCAGCACGGCCGGCAGCATCACGGGCACCAGCACGCGCATCTTGGTCACGAAGGGCGAGGTGCCCAGGCTCAGCCCGGCTTCTTCGAGCTGCCCGTCGAAGCCGCGCAGCGCGGCCAGCACGCCGAGGTAGATGTAGGTGTAGTACACCAGCGTCATCGAAAACACCATGCCCGTCCAGCCGTAGAACGAGGGCAGTTCGATGCCATGATCGGCAAAGAAGTTGGTCAACAGGCCGTTGTTGCCCAGGACCAGCAGCCAGGACTGGCCGACGATGATCTCGGGGATCACGATGGTCATGATGGGCAGCACGGCCACCAGGTTCTTGAGCGGGAACTCGTAGCGCGCCACCATGTACGCGAACGGCACGCCCACCAGCACGGTGCAGGCCGTGACGGAGAAGCCCAGCACCAGGGTGTTCTTGAACGCCTGCACGTATTCGCTGTCCCGCGCCAGCGTGAGGAATGCGGCCAGCGAATAGCCGCCGCCGTCGTCCACCACGCTGTTGCCGAACAGCACGGCCAGCGGGTAGAGCACGAAGAACGACAGCAGGACCAGGCTGACGAGGGTCAGCACGCCCCAGGGCCACCAGTGGATTTTCATGGCTTGCCTTCCTGCGGGGCGGTCACGCGCTCACGACCCGGCTGTCGGCGGGCACCAGCACCTGCACGGTGTCGCCCGGCTGGAAGGCCGCCACGGTGTTGCCCGCGTGCAGTTCCACGCGGATCTCCGGGCCGTTGTGCAGCTGGATGCGGTAGGCGGTCTTGAAGCCCAGGTACTGGCGGCGCAGCACCTGGCCCGACAGGGCGTTGGGCACGTGCGGGGCCGGGGCCATCAGCGACAGGTCCTCGGGGCGGGCGATGAGCACGCTCGGGCCGTCGAGTTGGGGGCTGCCCACCACGCCGTCGAGCTCGCGGCCGGCCAACTGATAGCGCACGTGCGGTGCGGCGCCGCTACCGTCCACGATGCGGGCCGCCACCGGGATCACGTTGGCCGACCCGATGAAGTCGGCCACGTAGGCGTTCACGGGCGTGCCGTACAGGTCCTCGGGCGTGCCCAGCTGGGCGATGGCGCCGCGGTCCATGATGGCGATGCGGTCGGACATGGCCAGGGCTTCCTCCTGGTCATGTGTCACGAACACGGTGGTGATGCCGGCTTCGCGCACCAGGTCCAGGATTACGTCGCGCATCTGCAGGCGCATCTTGGCATCCAGGTTGGACAGGGGCTCGTCCATCAGCAGCACGCGCGGTCGAATCACCAGCGCGCGGGCCAGGGCCACGCGCTGGCGCTGGCCCCCGCTCATCTGTGCGGGGTAGCGGTCCGCCAGGGCGGACAGGCCCACCCTGTCCAGCGCCTCGCCCACGCGGCGGGCGATCTCGGGCTTGGCTACCTTGCGCGCGCGCAGGCCGTAGGCCACGTTGTCGAAGGCGGTCTTGTCTGGGAACAGGGCGTAGTCCTGGAACACCATGCCGATGTCGCGGTGGTGGGTGGACACGCGGGTGACATCGTCCTTGTCGAACAGCAGGCGCCCGCCATCGGGCTCGTAGAAGCCCGCGATGCAGCGCAGCAGGGTGGTCTTGCCGCAGCCGCTGGGGCCGAGCAAGGTGTAGAACGCGCCATCCGGGATGTGCAGCGTAAGGTTTTGCAGCACGGTCTGGCCGCTGAACTGCTTGACGATGCCGTCGATGGTGATGGAGGCCATGGGTGGTGGAAAAGGTGCGGTAACCGGTGGGCCATGATAGGGAGCAGCCCGCTGCGGGGACCAACGCTTTTTTATGGGGCATGCGGTTAGTTTTTCTAATGGATGTCTCCCCTAAGATGCTGAAACCTGTGGCGGCCCCCGCCTTCGCATGCGGGTCTCCTGTTGAAAGCTACCTTGCCCATGCCTGCTGTCTTGCGCTTGCCTGTTCCGTGTCCGTGCCGCGTAGCACAGGGCGTGGCAGCCGCTGCCTGGGCGCCCGGGCGGGTCTGATCCGCGCATGGCGACGCGTGCGCTCCCGCCGCTCAAGGCCCTGCGCGCCTTCGAAGCCGCGGCGCGCCACGCCAACTTCACGGCGGCGGCTGAAGAGCTGAGCATCACCCACAGCGCGGTGAGTCAGCAGATCCGCATCTTGGAGGACTACCTGGGCCAGCCCCTGTTCACCCGCGAGGCGCGCGGCGTGGTGCTGCTGACGCATGCGCGCGAGTATTTCGCCGAGGTGCAGTCCAGTCTGGACCGCATCGCCGCGGCCACCGTGGCCGTCAAGTCGCCCGGCGGTCGGCGCACGTTGCGGGTCTGCACTTCGCCCTCGCTGGCCATGAAGTGGCTCATTCCCCGCCTGGGCGGGTTCCAGTTGCTGGCGCCTGATGTGGAGGTACAGCTGTCCACCATGGGGCGCCAGTTCATCGACCGGGCCGATGCCACGAACGACGTGGTGATCCAGCGCATGCCCATGCAGCGGCCCGAACACACCTGCGTGCGCGTGCTTGACGACTACCTGCTGCCCGTGGCCTCGCCGCGCTTCATCCAGAACAACCGCGTGCACGCGGCGGCGGACTGCCTGGGGCATCCGCTGCTGCAGGTCAGCGGCGGCATGGATGCCTGGCCCCGGTGGTTCGGGCTGGCGGGGCTGGACGTGCCGCCGCAGTTGCCGGGCCCGGTGTTTGACCATCAGTTCCTGTGCATGCAGGCCGCCATGAACGACCTGGGCATTGCCCTGGTTCCTTGGTGTTTGCTGCAGGAAGACGTGCATGCGGACCGCCTGCGGCCCCTGTTCGCACGCCCGCGTCTGCAGGGCTCGGGGGTCTATGCGCAATACCGCACGGACAACCCATTGGCCGGGCTGGCACGCCAGTTCATCGACTGGCTGGGTCTGCAGGGCACGCGGGGAGCTGATGCTTTTTCGTTTCCTGAACTTGCAAAGGCATGACCATGGCTGACTTGGGCCCCGGCTTGGAGGTGCGCGGCATTGCGCTGCCCCAGTATTTGCGCGACTACCGGCTGATCGCGTTCGATATGGACTCGACCCTGATCAACATAGAGACGGTGGACGAACTGGCAGACGTGGCGGGTTGCCGCGCCGCCGTGGAGGCCATCACCGAGGCCGCCATGCGTGGCGAGATCACCGACTACAAGCAGAGCCTGCGCCAGCGCGTGGCCCTGCTGGCCGGCCTGCCCGCGCAGGCGCTGGACGAGGTGTACGAGCACCGGTTGCGCCTGAACCCTGGCGTGCCGGAGCTGATCGCGGCGTGCAAGGCCGCAGGCCTGCGCTGCATCCTGGTGACCGGGGGCTTCACCTGCTTTACCGACCGCCTGCAGGCACGCCTGGGACTGGACGACGTGCGCGCCAACGTGCTGGAAGTCGTGGACGGGCGGGTGACCGGCCGACTGGTGCCCCAGGCCTGGGGCGACATCGTCGATGGCGAGGAGAAGAAGCGCAAGTTGCTCGCCACCTGCGCGCAGATGGGCATAGCGCCCGCGCAAGCCATTGCCATGGGCGACGGCGCCAACGACCTGCCGATGATGGGCGCGGCTGGCCTGTCCGTGGCCTACCGGGCCAAACCCGTGGTGCGCGAGCGGGCCCACGTGGCCATCAACGAGGGCGGGCTGGACCGGCTGTTGGAGGTGCTGACCTGAAAGGCTGAGGCCCGGCTTTCAGGGCGTGGTCACATGAAGAGCGCGCGCCACAGCATCACGCCCCAGTCCCATGCGTGCAGCCGGGGGCGCGTGTGCAGGTTGGCGCCGTGCAGCGCATCCACCTTGTCCAGGATGCGCAGGCCGCCCTGTACCACCAGGCGCAGCTCCCAGCCTGCGCGGCCGGGCAGGCGGTGGACCAGCGGGGCGCCTTGCTCCATCAGCGTGCGCGCCCAGCGGGCGTTGTCGGCCAGCAGGCGCGTTGTG
This sequence comes from Acidovorax sp., assembly GCA_036786185.1. Lineage (GTDB taxonomy): Bacteria > Pseudomonadota > Gammaproteobacteria > Burkholderiales > Burkholderiaceae_C > Acidovorax. The sequence goes on from DAIQRN010000112.1 coordinate 7,388, forward strand.
GCGGGTGTGGGCTGCTGCCGGGCCAGGTCGGCGCGCGCCACGCCGTGGGCGGCGCAGTCGGCGTCGGTCAGGTAGT
>DAIQRN010000113.1:0-7392 GCA_036786185.1 Acidovorax sp.
GGCGGGCTACACCAGCGTGTGCGAGTTCCACTACGTGCACCACGACCAGGGCGGCCAGCCCTACGCCGACGACGCCACGCTGTCGCTGGCGCTGCTGCGCGCGGCGCAGAGCGCGGGCATGGGCATCACGCTGCTGCCGGTGCTGTACCAGACCAGCGGTTTTGGCGCCAAGCCGCCGCGTGCCGACCAGGCGCGCTTCATCCGCAGCACGGACAATATGCTCTCTTTATTGGAGCGCCTTACGCCCGCCACGCAAGCGCTGGGGGCCCATTTGGGCCTTGCTCCCCACTCGCTGCGCGCCGTGCCGCCCGATAGCCTGGCTGCCGCCGTGCAGGGTCTGACGGCCCTCAACCCGAAGGCGCCCATCCACATCCACATTGCCGAGCAGACGCAGGAGGTTGACGACTGCATCGCCTGGAGCGGCCAGCGCCCCGTGCAGTGGCTGCTGGACCACGCCCCCGTCGATGAACGCTGGTGCCTCGTCCACGCCACGCACATGACGCCTGCCGAGTACGCCGCTGCCGCCGCCACCGGCGCCGTGGCCGGCATCTGCCCCACGACCGAAGCGAATCTGGGCGACGGCATCTTCGACATGCCGTTGTGGCTGCAGCACGGCGGCCGCTGGGGCGTGGGCTCGGACAGCCATGCCTGCGTGAACGCGGCCGAGGAGCTGCTGATGCTCGAATACGGCCAGCGCCTGTCGCTGCGCCAGCGCAATGTGCTGGCCAGCAGCAGCCAGGCCGAGGTGGCCACCGCCATGACCCTGCAGGCGGTGCAGGGCGGGGCGCAGGCATCGGCCCGCGCCATCGGCGGCCTGGCCGTGGGCCAGCAGGCCGACCTGGTGGCGCTGGATGCGCAGCATGTGGCGCTGGCGGGCCTGCCCGCGCACAGCATGCTTTCGTCCCATGTGTTCGGCAGCCACCGCACCTCGGCCATTGACAGCCTGTGGGTGGCCGGCGTACAGCGCGTGGTGCGGGGCCGCCATGCCCTGCACGAATCCGCCGCGCGGGGTTTTGTGGCAGCGCGCTCCGCTACCATCGCCGTCTGATTGACTGAAGGACCGCCATGACACAGCCCGCCCCTTTCCTCTTTCACCAGGGCACGCAGCCGCTGCTGATCTCCATGCCCCATCCGGGCACCTATGTACCGCCCGCGCTGGCCGCGCGCTTCACGGCAGAAGCCCGCCAGGTGCCCGACACCGACTGGCACATGGAGCGCCTGTACGCCTTTGCAAAGGATGAGCTGGGCGCGTCCATCCTCGTGGCCACGCATTCGCGTTACGTGGTGGACCTGAACCGCCCGCCCGACGGCGCCAGCCTCTACCCCGGCCAGAACGTCACCGGCCTGTGCCCTGTGGACACCTTTGACGAAACGCCTCTCTACGCGCAGGGCGATGTGCCCGACGACGCCGAGATCGCCGCGCGCCGGGAAGCCATCTGGGTGCCGTACCACGCGCAGCTGCGCGCCGAGCTGGACCGCATCCGCGCCCAACACGGCGTGGCCATGCTGTGGGACGCGCACTCCATCCGCTCGGTGCTGCCACGCTTTTTTGAGGGCAAGCTACCCGACCTGAACCTGGGCACGGCCGATGGCGCAAGCTGCGACCCGGCGCTGGCGCAGGAGCTGCTGGCCATTGCAGAGGCCGCGCCGGGCTACACGGGCGTGCTCAACGGCCGCTTCAAGGGCGGGTACATCACGCGCCACTACGGCGAGCCCGCACGCAACATCCACGCGGTGCAACTGGAGATGACCCAGTGCTGCTACATGCAGGAGGCGCTGCCTTTTGACTACCTGCCCGAGGTGGCGGCAGGCGTGCAGCCGCACGTCAAGCGCATGCTGCAGGCCGTGCTGGCCTTTGCGGCAGCACGGCACCAATAAATTGCTATTGTTTTGGTAGCTTGTGGCGCTTGATGGTAAAGCGCTGGAGGCCAAAAAAGGCTTGAAATCAGGCGCTGCGCCGCGCCATGGCCTCGCCCAGCTGTATGGGCCGTGCCGGGGCCCAGGCGGGGTTGAACTGCAGCGGCCCCTGTGGAAACAGCATCACCACGGTGGAGCCGAGCAGAAAGCGCCCCATCTCCTCGCCCTTTTGCAGGCGCACCTGGCCGGGCGCGTAGTCCCACTGGCGCAGCGTGCCGGTGCGCGGCGGGTTCACCTGGCCATGCCACACCGTGGCCATGCTGCCCACGATGGTGGCACCCACCAGCACCAGCACAAAGGGGCCCTGGTCGGATTCAAAGACGCAGACCACGCGCTCGTTGCGCGCGAACAGGCCGGGCACGCCGCGCGCCGTGGTGGGGTTGACCGAGAACAGCTCGCCGGGCACATGGATCATGCGCGTCAGCTCACCCGCGCAGGGCATGTGGATGCGGTGGTAGTCGCGCGGGCTCAGGTACAGCGTGGCGAAATGGCCGTTCTCGAAGCGCGCACCCAGTGCCGCATCGCCGCCCACGAGGGCGGTGGTCGAATAGGAATGGCCCTTGGCCTGGAAAACCTGGTCCTGGGCAATGGGGCCGAACTGGCTGATGGCGCCGTCCACGGGGCAGATCAGGCTGGCCTCGGCCAGCGGGCGGGCGCCGTCCTTGAGCGCGCGCGTGAAGAAGTCGTTGAAGCTGGCGTAGCTGGCGATGTCGGGATTGGCGGCCTCGGCCATGTTCACCTGGTAGCGGCCCACGAACCAGCGGATCACCGAGGTGGTGAGGCCCCCCAGCCGGGCCGACGCGAATTTGCCGGCCAGGGTGGTCAGGGCCTGCTTGGGCAGGAGGTATTGCGGCAGAACTGCCAGGCGATCAGACACGGGCGAACCCCTCGAAAACGAAAGCGGATGATTCTATCGGCGCAGGGAGGGCCGTGGGCGGCGCAGCGGGGCTGGACTACACAGCAGTCATTGCCAGCCTGCGCATCCTACGGCCACGGTGCTTGGCGTGATGGCCAGGGGATTTGGCTGGCTCTAGGCGTGCGCACTACCATGGGGCATCTTAGTGGCCCTGTACACCCCTCAAAGACAAAGCCCTCTCCAGAGGGCTTTTTGTTGGAGGCTATCGGCTGTGAAGCTCAAGCCATTGCAAAAGGCTCGATGGATTCAAGCTCTCCCACGAGGCTGGCGCGCGCCATGTCTGCGTCGTACTGGCTTTGAAGGTTCATCCAGAACTCGACGGAGGTGCCGAAGAACCGAGCCAGGCGCAAGGCTGTATCGGCGGTAATCGACCGGCCATCCTTGATGATGGCGGCGATGCGGGTTTGAGGAACATGGATGGCCTGGGCCAGACGGTATTGCGTCAGTCCCATGGGCTCCAGGAACTCGGTGGCGAGTATTTCGCCAGGGGTAGGTAGGGTGAGAGACTTGGTCATATTCGCACTCCTTTGCTATGACGTTGACGCTTGGCGTCAGTGGTAATCGACGATCTCCACGTCTGCGGGGCCTTCGGGCGTCCACACAAAACACACGCGCCACTGGTCATTGATGCGGATGCTGTGTTGGCCCGCGCGGCCTCCAATCAGCGCTTCCAGCCGGTTGCCGGGAGGAATCCTCAGGTCCAGCAGAACAGCGGTGGCGTGGAGCATGCGCAATTTGCGCAAGGCAACCACTTCGATATTCGTCCAGCGGCGCACGCGATGCAGATTGAAAAGGTCTTGCGTCTCGCTGCACTTGAAGGATTGAATCGCCATGGATGGATGCTAACGCAACGCAATAGTAACGTCAAACGTTTGTATTTTGGCGGGCGTAAAAAAGCCCTCACTGGGAGGGCTGGGGCTACTTGGTGGGTTTGGGGTGGGGTGCTTTGCGCTTGCCTTGCTCTTTGCCTTGGCAGGCGGGGCTGTATCGGGGAAAGGATTTGATAGCCCCGCGTCTTTGGACGTGTCTACGGGCAGGTATGGACGCTCGGCTCGGCAACACCTCGCCAATCGTCATGCAGTGAGAGGTCCAGCGCCTGATGCTACTTACTGGATAGCAGCCAGCGCTTACTGGATAAGCGCTGGAGGCTGATTTCATCTGCAGTCCGCCCATGGGCGAGCCTTTTCATCTTGGCCACGCTCTGCATGATCAGGAACTGCGCCATTTAGTAACATGGCCGCTCAGACCCCCAGGTACTGCTCCAGGAGTTGCGGCTGCGCGTGCAGCGCGTCCGAGCTGCCTTCGAACACCACCTGGCCCTTGACCAGAATGACGTTGCGGTCGGTGATCTGGGTGACATGCTTCCAGTTCTTGTCCACGATCACGCTGCTGATGCCGCTCTCCTTGATGAGGCTGCAGATGCGCCAGATTTCGCGGGCGATCAGCGGGGCCAGGCCCTCGGTGGCTTCGTCGAGGATGAGCACGTCGGGGTTGGTCATGAGCGCGCGGCCGATGGTCAGCATCTGCTGCTCGCCGCCGCTGAGCTGCTGGCCGCCGTGGGTGAGGCGCTCCTTCAGGCGCGGGAAGGTCTCCAGCACGCGCTCGTAGGTCCAGTCGCGCTGGCCTCGGGTGCCCGCGCGGGCGGCCATCTGCAAATTCTCGACCACGCTCAGGTTGCCGAAGATGCCGCGGCCCTCGGGCACATAGGCAATGCCAAGCCGTGCGACTTCGTAGGGCGGTTTGCCCGTCATCTCGCGGCCCGCGATGCGCACGCTGCCGGAACGCGGTTTGACCAGCCCCGTCATCGTCTTGAGCAAGGTACTCTTGCCCATGCCGTTGCGGCCCATGAGGCCGATGGTCTCGCCCCGGCCCACGGTGAAGTCCACGCCGTGCAGGATGTGGCTGGCGCCGTAGAAGGTGTGGAGGGCGCGGGCGTCTATCCAGGGCGTGCCTTGGGGGTTGAGGTCGCTCATCTCAGTGGTCCTCTCCGAGGTAGGCGGCCTGTACGGTGGCGTCGGCCCGCACTTCGGGTGGCGTGCCATGGGCAATCACTTCGCCATTGACCATCACCGTGAGCTGGTCGGCCAGCGCGAACACGGCGTCCATGTCGTGTTCCACCAGCATGATGGCGTGGGCGGGCTTGAGGCGCTGCAGCAAATCCACCATGCGCTCGGCCTCGACCGTGCCCATGCCGGCCAGGGGCTCGTCAAGCAGCAGCACCTGGGGCTCGGTGGCCAGCGTCATGGCAATTTCAAGCTGGCGCTGCTCGCCGTGGCTCATGGAACCGGCGATCGCCGTGCGCCGGTCTTTTAAGCCAGAGAGCTCGATAGCCCTTTCCAGGCGTGCGCTGGCAGCTCTGTTTTTGATAGTGTTCTGGCGCGTGTCCTGCCACCAGCGCAGGGGGTTCCACGGCTGCTGCGCATCGCGCGACTGGGCCGCCAGGCGCACGTTCTCATGCACGGTGAGCGGCAGAAAGATATTGGTCTTTTGGTAGCTGCGCGCGAGGCCCTGGCGCGCAATGCGCTCGGGCGCCCAGCCCGTCACGTCGGTGGCACCCAGCTGCACGTTGCCCGACGTGGGCGGCAGGTCGCCCGAGAGCAGGTTGGTCAGCGTGGACTTGCCTGCGCCGTTGGGGCCGATGACGGCATGGATGCGGCCGCGCCACAGGTCCACCGACACGCCGTTGACGGCGGCCAGCCCGCCAAAGCGCTTGGTCAGCTGCCGGGCAGACAGCAGTACCTCATCCGCCATGGCGCTCCCCCTTGCCGATGCGCGCCAGCATGCCCAGCAGGCCGCGCGGGGCAACCAGTACCACCAGCACGATGAAGCCGCCCATCAGCAGTTGCCAGTGTTTGGTGATGTCCTTGAACACGTGCAGGAGGTACTCAAACGCAAAGGCGCCCACAATCGCGCCCGCAAAATTGCCCATGCCCCCCAGGATGACCATCATGATCGCGTGCGCGCTCATGTGAAAGCCCATCAGCTCGGGGTTCACGTAGCCCGTCTGCGCGCCCCACAGGTAGCCTGCCAGGCCGGCCAGCGCACCCGCCAGCGTAAAGGCCGTGAGCTTGTAGCCGCGCGTGCCGAAACCCATGGCGCGCATGCGGTGCTCGTTGATGCGGATGCCCGCCAGCGCCCGGCCCAATGGGCTCCACAGCAGGCGGCGCAGCAGCGCATAGACCAGCACCACCAGCGCGAGCGTGAAGTAGTAGAAGGTGCGGCGGCCTTCCAGGTCGAACGGCAGCCAGCCCAGGATGGAGGCGTCGGGGCGGAAGTTGATGTAGATCCCGTCGGAGCCGCCCAGCACCTTGTTGTCGAAGAACAGGTAGAACACCATCTGCGCGAACGCCATCGTGACCATGATGAAGTAGATGCCGTGCGTGCGCACCACAAAGAAGCCGATGACCAGCGCCACCAGCCCCGCGCCTGCCACGGCCAGCGGCAGGGTCCACCACAGGCTGACCGGTGTATCGGCCGGCGTGAGGAAGGCCAGCGCATAGCCGGCGACGCCAAAGTAGGCCGCATGGCCCAGCGACACCAGCCCGGTCACGCCCTGCAGCAGGTCCAGGCTCATGGCGAAGATGGCCATGATCATCATGCGCGTGACCATCTGCACGTAGAAATCGCTGCCCACGAACGGAAAGGCCAGCAGCGCCACCAGCCCCAGGGCCAGCACGAGCTGCACGCTGCGCGGCAGCACTTCAAGATTGGAACGGGGTGTGCTCATTGCTTGAACAGGCCCTCAGGCTTCCACAGCAGCACGACTGCCATCAACATATAAACCAGCATGCCCGCCACCTGCGGCAGCAGCACCTTGCCAAAGGTATCCACGAAGCCCACCAGCAGCGCAGCGATGAGCGCACCGCGCACCGATCCGATGCCGCCGATCACCACCACCACGAAGCACATGATGAGCACGGACGAGCCCATGTTGGGGTACACGCTGGAGACGGGCGCGGCCACCATGCCCGCCACGGCGGCCAGGCCCACGCCCAGCGCGAACACCACGGCGTGGATGAGCTTGATGTTCACGCCCAGCGACTCGGCCATGTCGCGGTTGAACGCGCCTGCGCGGATCTTCATGCCCAGGCGCGTCTTGGAGATGAGCAGGTACAGACCGACGGCGAGCGCAATGCATACGGCGGAGATGAACAGCCGGTAGGCGGGGTAGGAGAGGGTGTCCGTGAGCGGAATGGACCACTCCAGAAGCTTGGGGATGGCGACGCCATGCACGTCGTCGCCCCACAGGATGGAGCGCAGCTCCTCGAAGATGTAGATGAGGCCGAAGGTCAGCAGCACCTGGTCCAGGTGGTCGCGGTGGTAGAAGTGGCGAAACAGCAGCCATTCCAGGGCCAGGCCAAACACAACGGCCAGCGCGGTTCCCCCCAGGATGGCCAGCGTCAGGCTGCCGAAGTAGCCCGACAGCGAATACCCGAGGTAGGCCCCCAGCATGTAAAAGCTGCCATGCGCCAGGTTCACGACACCCATGATCCCGAAGATCAGAGTGAGGCCCGCTGCCAGCATGAACAACAGCAGGCCGTACTGCACGCTGTTGAGCA
>DAIQRN010000114.1:0-7367 GCA_036786185.1 Acidovorax sp.
GCCCGAAAGCGCTGGGCGGGCTGCTGATGGGCACCATCGTCACCGGCCTGTTCGTAGCCATTTCGATGTGCACCGGCGGCGGCGCCTGGGACAACGCCAAGAAGTACATCGAGGACGGCCACCACGGCGGCAAGGGCAGCGACGCGCACAAGGCCGCCGTGACGGGCGATACCGTGGGCGACCCCTACAAGGACACGGCCGGCCCGGCCATCAACCCCTTGATCAAGATCATCAACATCGTGGCGCTGCTGATCGTGCCGCTGGTGGTCAGATTCCACGGGGGCTGAAGGACCGCAAACAGAAAGCAAAAAGGGGCCTCGCGCCCCTTTTTGCCGCGTAGGATGGCGGGCCACGGCATTTCCTCTCCTCCATGACCCTGCAAAACACCGCGCCCGCCGCACTCTGCCAGCGCCTCGTCCAGGACGTGCTGGCGGACGCCCGGCACCTGATGGAGCGCATCATCGAAGCCACGCGCCTGTCCCTGCAGGCACGCGAGAACCAGGCCCGCACCGCGGGCGAGCACCAGGCCATGCTCGACGCGCGGCAGCAGCTCACGCGGCTGGCCCCCGTGATGGGCGAGCGCTACCCCGACGCGCTGTGCAAGGCGCTGAACCAGGAGACCGAGCAGCGCGAGAAATCCACCCGCTCGCTGTTCGCCGTCCACTTCGACGAGCTTGAGCTGATGGATGAGACCCAAATCAGCGAAAGCGTGGAGCGCGCCCGCGCCCGCCAGATCCTGGCCTCGGCCGTGGAAGGCCCGCTGGCCGACCTCGACGCCCTGGTGAGTGCCGCCCTGGGCCTGCCCAAGGTGCTGCCCGAGAACAACCCGCTCCGCCCCGAAATCTTCTTGCAGGCGCTGCAGGCCGTGGTGTCGCAGATGCAGGCCAGCGCCCAGGTGCGGCCCGTGGGCTATGCCATGCGCCAGGCCGACGGCCAGTACGTCTACGTCGCCCAGGCCGAAGGCGGCGCCACCCCCGGCTTCGCCGCCGAGGCGGACCTGCCCGCCGCCCCGGGCGCCGCCGACCCGCTGCTCACGCTCGACCGCCTGCGCCGTCTGCTGCTGGGCGAGTTCACCGAGCCGCCCTCGCCCGCCGACGCGGCCACGGACGAGAGCTTTGCCGAGCGCTTCGCCCGCGAATTCGACGACGCCCCCGGAGCCCTGCCCGCCATCGACGCCCCCGCCACCGACTTCGCCATGACCGTGCCCGCCGCCTTCGAGGCGCTGCAGGAGATGAACCAGGTCGGCCGGATTCGAGGCGCTGCAGCACGCGGAGCAGCGCCACCTGCTGGCGGCCAAGATCTCGCGCGATGTCTGGCTGCTGCCCCAGATCGGCGACGTGCCGGACGAAGTCTCGCGCTTTCTCATCGGCCCCTGGGCGCAGGTGCTGGCCGAGGCGCAGCTCACCGACAAGACCGGCAGCCCCGACCCGGGCCGCTACCGCGAGCTGGTGGACGCCCTGATCTGGAGCGCCCAGCCCCGGCTGACCCGCATGAACACCGGCCGGCTCGCGCGCCTGCTGCCCATGCTGCGCGACGGCCTGGCCACCATCGGCTACCCCGCCGCCAAGACCGAGACCTTCTTCAAACTGCTCATGCAGCTGCACCAGCAGGCCTTCAAGGCTGGGCCTGGCGCCGCGCCCGCACCGGCCCAGCCTGCCAGCCCGCCCCCCGCCGCGCAACCCGCCCTGCCCACCGACGAAGAGCCGTGGGTGGCGCCGTCCGAGGCCAAGGAATCGGGCTACATGGAATCCTCATCCCTCGCCCCCGAGTCCGAGGCGGCGCACAGCGCCCCCGCGTCCATCGCGGGCGACACGCCCGCCCAGCCGCCGCTGGCCGTCGGCACCTGGGTGAACCTGCTCATGGGCGGCAGCCAGTGGGAGCGCACCCAGCTGTCCTGGATCGGCCCGCACGGCACCATGTTCCTGTTCACCAGCGCCTCGGGCCGCACGCAGTCGATGACGCTGCGGCTGGTTGACCGGCTCATCCAGCAAGGCGCCATGCACGTGCTCACGCAGCAGACCGTGGTGGACGGCGCCCTGGACGCCGTGGCCCAGGCCGCCATGCGCAACAGCGTGGAGAGCCAGCTGGGGGATTGCTCCTGAAATAGGAGCTGCTGGCGCTTTCCACATAAGCGCCAGATGCCGATTTGATGTTGAAACCGCCCTACCCGCAAGTGCCGGATACAGGGTATGGCCTTCGCCAAGGGCCGTATCGGCGAGGCCCTGCTGACAGCCACCCGCGTTGCAGCCTGGAACCGCACCGACGGCCGTGACTGCGACTGTGCGGGCCCCGAAGTCAGCCGCGTGCGCGCCGTGCTGTGCGTGCTGTACCCCGACCGTCCCCCCACCGTTCGGGCTGAGCCCTTCGACGAGCTCAGGGCAAACGGGTCTCTCCCAGGCAAGTAGCCAATCAGGCCAAACAAGCCGCCAGCGCCCGTCCATCAAGCGCTGAAAGCTATCAATACCGAAGCAAAAACCCCTGGGCCGCCGCTGCGCCGTGAAAGCAGCGCAGCATCTCAATCCACCCGCAACGTCCGCGCGGCCGCCTCGAACCCGGCTTGCTGGCTGGCGAACTCCGCCACGGTGGCGTTGAAGTTCACGCCGATCATGTGCCCGCCCAGGTCCGACAGGTACATCAGGTTGCGGATGCTGGTGTCCACTGCGGGCACCGTGCTGTCCAGGTAGATCCATTGGCGCGCGCCGATGGTGCGCAGTTGCCGGTCGTTGAAGACCAGGCCGGGCGTGAGCCTGGGCAGCAGTTCCTCCATCGCCTGCTTGAATTTCGGCAGTTCCGCCTGCGTGAGCTTTTGTTGCGACCAGGTCACCGACACCGTGCTGGCGCGGCTGGCGTTGCCGAAGGCCTTGATCGGCTTGCGGCCGTTGCGGCCGAACTTGGCGTCGATCTCCTGCGCGCTCAGTTCGGTGTAGCCCGGCGGCGGGTCGAAGCGGGAGGTGCCGCTGGGCGTCTCGATGTCGGCGGCCAGCGCGGGCATGGCGAACGCGGCGGCTGCCAGGCAGAACAAGCGGCGGGCAAGGCGGTGGGGCATGGTGGGCGGCTCCTTAAGAGGTGGATGAAGAAGCGCCGCAGTGTACGGTTTACAGTGTGCCGCCATGACCGCCGCCCCTGCCCTGCTCCCCGCCACCGACTGGCCCGCGCTGCTGCGCTGCGCCCCGTATTTCAGCCGCGCCATCGTGGATGCGTTGTGCGAACACGGCCCCGGCGACTTCGCGCCGCTGGTGCGCGCGGTGTACTACTTCGATCTGTTCGACGCGCAGGTGTCCAACGGCGGCGTGGATCAGTACTTCGACAACGTGGCCGCGCGCCTGAACGAAGCGGATGCGGTTCCGGACCTCATCGCGGCCAACCCGGTCTATGCACCCGCGCTGCCGCTGATCCGCGAAGCGCATGCGATCTGGAGCGCAGTGGCGGATGCATATCCGCAAGAGGAAGAAGAGGACGACGAGGATGAAGACGACGCCTGGGACGCCTACCAGGACCAGCTCGCCCCGCACGAAGCGCGCATGGAGGCCATCGCCACCGAATTCTTCGCCCTGCACCACGCCATCCGCCAGCGGCTGGAGCAGGACATCGTGCAGCACCCGCAGCGCTACTTCACCATCGCGCCCGTGCCCGGCCTGCGCGGCAGCGGCGTCGAGCACGTCGCGCTGGAGGGCGGCGCGCACCGCCTGCGCTTCGTGGACGGTTTTCCCATCGGCCCCAACACGTTCGATAACGAGAACGAAGACGGCAGTTGCGACGTGGTCTGGTTCTCCCCCGACCGCACGCTGCTGCAATGCGAGACGCCCGGCTGGGCCGCGCAGCGCAACCGCCACTTCATCCACTACCCCAGCCAGACCAGCAGCACCTGGACCTTGAACGCCGACCTGGGCGGCGACGGCAAAGTGCGCTCCATCCGCAACGACCAACACCCGCTGGGCGGCCGCAGCCACGGCCTGCACGAAACCTTCCACCAGAACGGCCAGCGCGAAAGCGCCTCGCTGCACTGGCACGGCGAGGAGCTGTGCAGCGAACACTTCCACGCCGACGGCTCGCCACTATTGCGCATCGCGCCCCACGGCAGCGGCCAGCAGCGCTGGCTGCGCTACTGGCCCGGCGGCGCGCTCAACACCGAAAGCCTGCAGGAACGCGACGGCCGCGACCGCTACCTGCGCTGCCTGGACGAACACGGCACCGACCTGGCCCCCGGCGGCACCGGCCGCCTGCGCGAGGTGCTGGGCCAGCTGGGCGAGATCGTGCAGTGGCGCGAGGGCGAGCTGGTGAACGGCTTCCTGCACGGCCCCGTGCGCCGAATGGCCTGCCGGCCCGACGGCAGCGGCGTGCGCGAGACCGAGTGCACCTTCTACAAGAACGGCCGCGCACAATGACGGCCAGGACCGGCGCCATGACCACCGATGCATCCAGGCTCAAACGCCCGCAATACCCCATGCCCGATTTCGTGTCGCAGGCGCTCGCCGCGCGCGGCCTGGAGCAGGCCTACCGCGACCGCCCCGCCTACCAGCAGAACGACTACATCGGCTGGATCACCCGCGCCAAGCGCGAGGAGACCCGCGACAAGCGGCTGGCCCAGATGCTGGACGAACTGGCGGCGGGCGGCATCTACATGAACATGAAGCACGCGGCATCGGCCAAGCCATGATGGCCTGCGCACCGCACTGCCATTGAAGCCGCTGCCAGCGGGGGGCAGTTTTCGTTCAAAACTCCGCCGAGATCGCCGCCCGCAGCAGCGCGCTGGCGGGCTCCACCAGCTCCTGCAGCTTCGCCGCCCGCCCCTGTTCGATGGACTGCAGCACCATCTCGTTGATGCCTCCCACCACCGCCATGGCCATCGTGGGCTGCAGGGGCGCCTTGCGCTTGCGCTCACCGGGGCGGTTGTTCACCACGTCCAGCATCAGGTCGGCCAGTTGCTGGTTGGCGCGGCGGCGCGCGGCCAGGCCCGGCGTGCCCAGGCCCAGGATGTCGATGAACAGCGTGCGCAGCAGCACGGGGTTGCGCGCCAGCACGCCCAGGTAGGCGCCCATGGCCTGCTCCACCTGGGCCTCCCAGTCGCTGGCCGGGTCGATGGCGGCGCGCAGCACGGCAATGGCGTTGCCGCTGGCGGCCTCGTACAGCGCCACAAGGCATTCGGCCTTGTCGGCGAAGTGCTCGTAGAAGGTGCGGCGCGACACGCTGGCCTCGCGCACGATGTCGGCGATGGTGGTGTCGGCATAGCCCTTGGCGGCCACGGCGCGGGCCATGCCTTCGAGCAGGCGGGCGCGGTGTTCGGTGAGGTCGGCGGCGGTGTCGGCTTCGGTCATGGCGGGCGCGGTGTGTTTCGCTATCGGTACTTGACAGTACCACATTTGATCTGCATCATACAGCCCTTGGTACTGCAAAGTACCAAGCCACACGACCGCCCCACGGAGCCCGCCATGACCGAACTCGTTGTCCGCCGCCTGCTGATCGATCTGGAGACCCCCTTCGAGCGCCACTGGTGCGGCGGCGATGCGTTCCGCACCGCGTTCTTCAACGCCCTGTCGATGAGCTTCCCCGTGGGCGAGCAGTTCTTCATCGACGCGGTGCGCGACGGCCACAAGGCCCTGCCGCCTGAGGAGCAGGCCCGCTTCGCTGACGAGGTGCGCGGCTTCGTGGGCCAGGAGGCCACACACCGGCGCATCCACGCGCTGTTCAACGGCCACCTCGACAAGCAGGGCCTCGTCAACGCCTGGGCGCCGCGCGCCGCCGAGCGCCTGAAGCTTTTTGCCGGCGCCGACCCGCGCCACCCGCTGTCCGTGACCGCCGCCAACGAGCACTTCACCGCCCTGCTGGCCGAATGGCTGCTGGCCCACCCCGAGGCCGTGCAGGGCGCCGAGCCGCGCCTGGCCACGATGTGGCAGTGGCACTGCGCCGAGGAGTCCGAGCACAAGAGCACGGCCTTCGACCTGTACCAGGCGCTGGGCGGCAACCATGCGTGGCGCATCACCTGGTTCCGCCGCATCACGCTGGTCTTCCTGGGCGACGTGCTGCGCCAGACCTTGCACAACCTGCACCGCGATGGCACGCTGTGGCATTGGAGCACCTGGACCAGCGCCGCACGCACGCTCTTCGGGCGCGGCGGCCTGGTGCGCGAGTCCTGGCGGCCCTGGCGCGAATACCTGCGGCCCGACTTCCACCCCAGCCAGCACGGCAGCGACCGGTCGGAGCGCTGGCTGGCCGAACACAGCAACACCTACACGCCCGTCGGCGCGAATCCATGAAACCACACGCCACCACGCCCCGGCTTGGCAGGAGCCGGGCCAGCGCAGCCATGCTGTGCCTGTTCTCCGCCCTGGCCCTGCCCGTCCACGCCGCCCCCTTGGGCTTTGACGCCGCGCTGCAGCAGATGCAGCAGCGATCCGACCAGCTCGCCGCCTCGCGCAGCGCCATTGAAAGCGCCCAGTTGCGCCGCGACGCCATGCAGCGCCTGGGCGGCCCGGTGATCAACCTGAGCGGCGCGGCCTATGCCTACAACGCCAACCTGGACGTGGACCTGAACCCGCTCAACCGCGCGCTGCCCGGCGTGCTGTCGCAACTGCCGCCGCAGCTCGCGGGCCCGATCGCGCAGCTGCCGCACCTGCCGTCCAGCTACACGCTCAACCGCCACAAGAGCGACACCACCGCCTCCGTCTCCGCCGTCTGGCCGATCTACATGGGCGGCGCCAGCGATGCCGCGCGCGGCCTGCTGGAGGCGCAGACCCACGAGGCCGAAGCCGACGCCGCCAAGACCGGCCACGAAGCCACCACTCTGCTGGTGCAGCGCTACTTCGGCGCCCAATTGGCCCAGCGCGCCGCCGTGCTGCGCGAGGCGGCCCTGGCCACCATCGAGCAGCACGACGCCGCCGCGCAAAAGATGCTGGATGCCGGCGTGATCGCCCGCGTGGAACGCCTGCAGGCCCGCTCCGCCCTCGAAGAAGCCCGCCGCAACGCCCGCAAGGCGCGCGACGATGCCGACCTGGCCGCCACCGCCCTCACCCGCACGCTGCGGGCCGACGAGCGTGTGACGCCCACCAGCCCGCTGTTCGTGCTGGCCGAGCCGCTGCCGCCCCTGACCCAGTTCATCGACACCGCGCTGACCCGCCACCCGGGCCTCGACAAGGTCGCCGCCAAGAAGGAGCAGGCCACCCAACTGCATGCCGCGCAGGAGGCGCTGCGCAAGCCCCAGGTCTTCGCCTTCGGCCAGCGGCAATTGAAGACCGGCAAGGACGCCGACTGGGTGGCCGGCGTGGGCGTGCGCTGGACGCTGTGGGACTCTATCGACCGCAACGCGCTGGCCGAGTCCTCCAACCGCCAGATCGAGCAGGCCGAGCGCACGGGCGAGCAGGCCAGGAGCG
>DAIQRN010000115.1:0-7342 GCA_036786185.1 Acidovorax sp.
GCATCCTGCAGCGCGACCGGCGAAAAAATGGCGACCGCCTGGGCCTTGCCTTTGACGCGCACACGGTCGAGTTCCTGCCAGGCGAACCGGGGCGCCTGGGCTTGGGTGGAGGCGCTCGCCACCGTGCGTACGCCGTAGTGTTTGGACAGGCCTTCCAGGCGCGAAGCCAGGTTGACGGCGTCACCGATCACCGTGTAGCTGCGGCGAATGTCCGAGCCCATGTCGCCCACGCACATCGTGCCGGTGTTGAGCCCGATACCGATGCCGATTTCGGGGAGCCCGCGTTCGCGGTTGGATGCATTGAACTGCCCTATCGCGCGCTCCATGTCCAGCGCGGCGTGCACCGCCCGCTGCGCGTGTTCCTGCATCGGCACCGGAGCGCCCCAGAAGGCCATCACGCAATCGCCCATGTACTTGTCAATGGTGCCCTGATGGCTGCGAATGATGTGGGTCAATCGGCTGAAAACGTCGTTGAGCAGGGCCTGCAGCTGCAAGGGGTCCATTTGCTCTGACAGGGCGGTAAAACCGCGCATGTCGCAGAACATCACCGTGAGTTCGCGGCTGGTCGCCTGCATGCTGTAGCTGTCGGGCTGCTTGACCATTTCGTCCACCAGCTCGGGCGGCACGTAGGTGCCGAACAGCGCGGCCAGTTCGCGCTTGGAGCGGCTTTCGACGAAGTAGCCATAGACCATGTTGAGCGTGAAGGCCATCAGCACCATGACGATGGCGGTGGCCAGCGGCAGCGCCAGCCCCTGCCCCAGGTAAAGCCAGAGGTTGAGCCCGGTCAAGGCCACCGCCGCGCCCAGGCTGAGCAGCACGGCCCAGGCAGCGGACAGCATGGGCAGGACCAGGGCCAGAATAACCCCGGCACACAGCAGCTGCGCGGCATCAAAGCCCACGGCGTAGTCGGGGCGCACGATGTTCTTGCCGTCCAGAAAGGCGGACAGCACATTGGCATGGGCCTCGACACCGGGGTAAGTGCGGCCGACTGGCGTGACCCGCAGGTCCAGCAGGCCCGGCGCGGTAGAGCCCACCAATACCAGCTGGCCGTTCAGGCTCTGGGGCGGGAGCTTGCCCTCCAGCACGTCCGACGCGGAGATATACCGAAACGACCCGCCACGGGTGTCGCCCTTCCCCCGAAAGGGAATGAGGGTGGCCAGCCGATCGTCCACCGGGATGGGCAGCGCTCGGCCGTCCTGGCGCAGCACGATGCTGTGCAGCGGGTCGTACGGGCCTTCGGCCACGGCGTTGGCAAAGCCTGGGTGCACCTCGGGAAGGTCGAGCAGGGTACGAAACATCGCCAGGGCCAGGGATTCGTAGTACTGGCCCTGGTACTCGGCCAGCAAGGGCAGGGATCGGACAACGCCGTCTTCGTCGGTGATGGAATTGAAGAAGCCCGCCGTGGGCACGGCCTGGGCCAGCGTGTCGATGTTGCTGCCATATCCACCCCAGGATGTGGCCCGCAGGGGCAGGCCGCGCAGGCGCTCGGCCGTCAGGGCAGGCGGGGGCAACACGCCCTTGGTGCGGTCGTCGCGGTCACTGGTGAAGTAGTAGCCCAACACGGCGGGGCGCCCCTGGAGCGCCTGGGCAAAGCGCGCGTCATAGTCCAGCGCGGGCGCGAGCTGCGCCAGTTGCTCCTGGAAGCGGGGCTGGTCCTTCAGGGCACCCTGCGCCAGTTGCTGCAGGCTTGCCAGGCCAGAGCTGCCGTCAGACTCTGCAAAAAGCACGTCAAACCCGACCACGGCCACCTGCTGGCGCTCGAACAGCTCGTGCGCAAGGCCTGCAAGCTTGTCGCGCCCCCAAGGCCAGTGGCCGACTCGCTCCAGGCTCTTTTCGTCGATATCGACAATGACGATACGCTCGTCCAGCGTGCGCGGCATGGTGGCACGCAGCCGGGTGTCATAAATGATGTTGTCCAGCCGCTCCAGAACCTGCAAGTGCAGCACATCGGCCACGTGCAGCAACGCAAACACCAGGGGGATGAGGGTGACGGCGGTGCGACGCCAGCCCCATCGTGATATCCGCGCCCACATGATGGCAGCGACTTCGTGAAGATGGGCTGGGGCGCGGAGGTCGCTGCGGGCTCGTCAGGTTTGCTCGAACTGCATTTCGGTGCCTGCCAGCGCGAGCCGGTCACCATTTTTGAGCGGTACCGGCGCAGAACCGATGGCGACGCCATTGAGCAGGGGTGTTTCTGGCCCCTCGACCAAGGCCAGCACAAAACCGTGGTGGCGCTTGGTGATGGAGGCCACGGCCACGCCCGGCTTGCCGATGGTGGTCACGACTTTCTGCAACGATACTTCGCGCCCTGCGGCGGCGCCGGATGTCACGCGAATCACCGCTGAAATCGGGGCCGCGGCCACGGGTGCGGTGCGCGCGGGGGCGCCCGCGGACAGGGGCGGCACCATGCCGGGCTTGAAGATCATGGTCTTCTCGAAGTTCTGGCCCTCGGCTTCGTGCAGGAAGCGGATCTTGTACTTGCCCACTTCAATGGTGTCGCCGTTGCGCAGCTCCTGGCGCTTGACCGCCTTGGCGTTCACATAGGTGCCGTTGGTGCTGCCCAGGTCTTCAATCTCCACATCCTGATCCTCCATGTGGATCACGGCATGCTCACCGCTGATGGCGAGGTTGTCGATCACGATGTCGTTGTAGGGACGACGGCCGAGCGTGGTTCGCTCCTTGGTCAGCTCCACTTCCTTGATGACAACCCCGTCGATTGAAACGATCATTTTGGGCATGATCCACTCCTGATGTGATGAGTAATTGTTATAGCCGGGCCACTCAGGTGGCCCCGAGCAATCGGGACACGAGGCTGCGCTTCTTGCCTGCCGCTGCAGCCTGCACCAGCAGCACGCTCACGTTGTCGCGGCCACCGTTGGCGTTCGCGGTGTCAATGAGCAACGTGGTTTTTTCTTCCAGCGAGGTGGGCGCGCGCACCATTTCCGTTAGTTCAGCGTCGGCCACCATATCGGTCAGACCGTCAGAACACATGAGAAACAGGTCGTTGGGCGCCACCTGGAACTCGTTGACCTCCAGCATCACATTGGGCTCCACGCCCAGGGCACGGGTCACGAGATTGCGGTTGTTGGACAGCGCTGCCTGCTGGGCCGTCAGCAGACCCGCATCGACCTGTTCCTGCAACCAGGAGTGATCGCGCGTGATCTGCTGCAGGGCGCCGTCGCGCAAGCGGTAGCAGCGCGAGTCGCCGATGTGCCCCAGGATCAATCGGCTACCATGAAAGACACCCACCACCAGCGTGGTGCCCATGCCCGCGTAGTGCGGGTTGGAAAGCGAAGCACCCAAGATGGCATGGTTTGCGTTCTCCACGCAGATTTCCAGAGCCCGGCGCACATCGGTGGACTGGGGTGTGGCGCCTGCCTGGGCCAGCCAGCGGGCCATTTCGGTGCGGATGAAAGTGGTGGCCATGCCGCTGGCCACTTCGCCAGCGTTGTACCCCCCCATGCCATCGGCCAGGATGGCGACCTGCGCGTCCCGGTCAACGGCCACCGCGTCTTCGTTGTTGGTGCGCACGCGCCCCTTGTCGGTCCGCGCGAAAAATTCGTAGGTCATGGGTGTGGAGGCGAGCGTCATCAGGCGCCTGATACCGGCGGGAATGCCGCGCCCCGCCCAGCGGGTGGTTCGATCACGGTTTCCTGAAAATCCACCATTTTGGGCCCTGTTGCATCGCGGTTCGCATCATAGACGACCGCCCCAGACTCCGGCATGGCCGTTTGTCCATGCGCAACACCCGCCTGCCGGAGGTCTTGCGCGAACTGTCGGCCGGTCTGATAGCGGCCCTCTGGCCGCTTGTGCAGGGCCGTGGCCACGGTCCGCGCGATGGTAGGCGACAGTTCGGGCCGCAGCTGGCGGATGTCCGGGGCCTCCACGCTCGCGATCTTGTGCATGAGCTCGGTCATGGAGTCACCGCGCAGCGGCAACTCTCCGGTCAGCAGCTGGAACAGGGTCACGCCCAGCGAGTAGAGGTCGGACCGGCCATCGACCTTCTTGCCCGCCAGTTGCTCCGGCGACATGAAACTGGGGGTGCCCAGCACCAGCCCCGTGCGGGTCTTGCTCGAATCGGTGATGCGGGCGATGCCGAAGTCCGTGACCTTCACGGCATCCGTCCCGCTGTCATACATGATGTTGGCGGGTTTGATGTCACGGTGCACCACGTTGTGCGCATGTGCGTAGTCCAGCGCCTCGGCCACGCGGGCCGCAATGGAGAGCACCGTGGCGACGGGCAACAGCCGGTCGGCACGGCAGGCGTCCGCCAAGTCTGTTCCTTTGAGGAATTCCATGGCGATGTAGGCCAGATCATGCTCTTCGCCCGCATCAAAAATCGTCACGATATGCGGATGCTGCAAACGCCCGGCGGTCTCTGCCTCGCGAAAGAAGCGCATGCGGGCATCAACCAGCGCATCGCCTTCAAACTCCTCGCTCAAGGCCAGCGTTTTGATGGCGACCACACGGCCGATTTTGGGGTCGCGACCTTGATAGACCACGCCCATGGCGCCCTTGCCAATCTCCTTGTCGATCTGGTAGCGGCCCAGCGTGGGGATGGCCACGCCTGCGTCACCAAGCAGGCGCGGGGCCTGCAGCGGTGGCGTGCTCGATGGCGCCCCCTCGGGCTGCAGGCGTGCACGCACGCGCTTGTACCGTGCACGCGCGTCCTTGTAGTCACGGTTGTGCTGCAGGAGGTGCTTGTACACCGCCTTCGCCTTGACCAGATTGCTCTGGCGCTCAAAGTCCTGCGCCAGGTGGTACAGGTTGTCCATCAGCGCCTCGCTGGGCGGTATCTTGCGCAGGCGCTCGAAGGCCATGTCCAGTTGGCCCTGCCCTTGGAAGGCCAGGGCCATCATCCGGTCGGCCTCGGCAGCCTCGGCAGCCTCGATGGACAGGGTAGCGTTGGCGCGACCTCCCGCGCTCAGCCCAACCCAGGCCAGGGTGCCAGCCAGCAGGGCCACCGCGCTGGGCACCATGGGAACCCAGAGCCCGGCGCGCTGCAACAGCCCCCATTCGGCACCCAGCACCACCACGGCCAGCACGGGGCCTACCGCCCAGCCAGCGGCACGGGGCAGCCAGGGCAGGGCAAAGACCACCAAGAGCAGCGCTATCAAGGCAACGCCCCACGAGGCCGCGGTTGCCCAGGCCGGGCGCACCACGCTCTGGCCCTGGCGCAGGGCCGACACGGTATGGGCCAACAACTCCACGGGGTACAGCGCCTGACCGCCGGGCATCAGCCAGGGCGTGACCAGGGTGTCGCTCATGTCGCCCACCAGCACGACCTTGTCCTTGAAGCCCTGCGCGGGGTTTTGTCCCTGGACCACGCTGGCCAGGGAGGTGACTGGAAACGGCGCGCCCTGGTCGTTGGCGTAGAAACGGGGGCGCAGCGTGGCGGACGCATCGGTGGCAACGTCCAGGCCTCCCAAGCGCATGCCATGGGGCGCTTCCGCAAGCGGCTGGATCGCCTCAGGCCCCAGGTGCAGACTGTGCCGCGCCGCCAGCAGGGCCAGCGAAGGAATGGCGACGTTGCCATAGCGCACCAGCAAGGGCACCTGCCGCACGATGCCATCCTCGTCCGCTTGCGCCATCAGCTGGCCCACACCGGCGGCCACCGTGCCCAGCGCCTCGATGGGATGCCGGGCAGACTGGGCGGGCACGGCAAAGCTGCCGGGATCCGCCAGCGCGCTGCGCTGCACAAAGGGTGGGAGCGGCGCGGGCGCGCCGGTGGTGGCATAGCGGGATGCCAGAAACACATTGCCTGCACGCTGGATGCTGGCGGCCAGCCGGGCATCGGTGTCGAGGGCGCTTTCAGCCTCGATCGCCAAGCGCATCAGCTCGGCAGCTGCCGGGGACGGATCGCCCTGGTGGGCCATCACCTCCCGCATCTTGCGGATGTAGGCCAGGCCCTGGTCGGACTGCCGCTCTGACAACGAGGGCGTCAGGACAATGGTTTTGGCGCCCGCGCCAGAGAGCTGGTCAACCAGTTTGGCATACACATCACGCGACCAGGGCACTGGGCCGAGGGCGCGCAGGCTGGCATCGTCCATGCCGATGATCGCGATTTCAGTCAGGGGCGCGGGGGCGGTAATGCGGGTCGCGGCGTCGTAAATCCGGTCACCGAGCCAATTCAATGCGCCTGCAGCAACGCACAACGCCAGGATGCCCGCAGCGATCAGAGCGGCCAGAAACCCATCGGTACGCCATATGCCATGCTTCCGTCCCGAGTTTATTCGTCCCACTTGCTGTCGTTCCCGCTCTGATATTGGGTCACATGACAGCAATATTCGCGCCCAGCCCACGGCGCCGTGGGCCGGGGCTGGCACCCAGGGAATCGGCAGCATCCCGGCCCCAACTGCTGCCCTTCTTGTCGCGGGGACCGCCGGACGGGATGGCGTTAGATTGCCATTTTTGTCAGAACCTAGGCCCGACGGGACTTGAGCGTCGAGAATTTGCCCGCCCCCACCACCAACGCAGCCCCCAGGGCCGCCGCGATGTAGTGCAGGGACGGATGGGCCATTGCGTAGCCATGCAGCGCCGTGTCGTTGGCAATGGTTTCGCCGCCCACCCAGCCGATCAGCGCGGCGCCCAGCAGCACGATGACCGGAAAGCGCTCCATCAGCTTGATCATCAGCGTGCTGCCAAAGATCACCAGCGGAATGCTGACGGCCAGGCCCAACACCAGCAGCAGAATGCTGCCGTGGGCCGCCGCCGCCACGGCAATCACGTTGTCCAGGCTCATGACCAGATCGGCCAGCAAGATTGTGCGCACCGCCGCCATCAGGCTGCCGTAGGTCTTGGCTTCGCCCGCATCGTTTTCGTCGCTGCCGAGCAGTTGGTAGCCAATCCAGAGCAGCAGGCAGCCGCCGATGATCTGCAGGAACGACAGCTCCAGCAGCTTGGCCGCCACCACGGTCAGCACGATCCGCAGGACCACGGCGGCGCCGGAGCCCCAGAGGACGGCTTTTTTCTGCTGGTGGGGGGGCAGCGAGCGGGCCGCAAGGGCAATGACCACGGCGTTGTCGCCCGACAGAATGATGTTGATCCAGACGATCTTCACCAGGCCGATCCAGAAATCGGCACTTTGCACAAACTCCATGATGACTCCCCGTTGTTATGAATGCAAAAAGCGCTCGAAACGGTGGGAGGTTTCGAGCGCTTCTCTTATGGGAGCCGCCAGTCTATCGGGCCCTGGGGCCCGGCGCGTCCGTAATTGTGCTTACGAACGCGCCCTATGTGATTACTTCAGCTGGGCCTTGAGCAGCTTGCCCAGCTCCGACGGGTTGCGCGTGATGACGAAGCCCGACTCTTCCATGATGGCCAGCTTGGCATCGGCCGTGTC
>DAIQRN010000116.1:0-7283 GCA_036786185.1 Acidovorax sp.
ATGGCTGCCACGAAGCGCTGCTCGCGCTCGCTGGCCTCGTGCGCGTGGGCCAGTGCCTGGGTGATGAAGGGGCGGGCGTTGCGGGGTGCGTCGGCCGACTCGGCAAACATGTGCAGTGCGGCGCAGCAGGCCTGCACGATGGCGCTGCCGTCCGCCGCTGCGCCCAGGATGTTCACCGCGCGCGCCTCGCAGGCGATGAAGCCTTCCACGAAGTCGTTGAGCGCCGCCGCGCTGGCCGGATCGTGCAGCGTGGCGGGGTTGCCCAGGCTGTCGGTGGTCATGCCGCGTGGCCCTGGATGAGCGCGAGGTAGGCCTTGCGCGTCTCGGGCGACACCGCGGCGACGAGCTGCTCGTGCGGCGTCTGGTGGCGCGCCAGCATGCGGGCCGTGGCAATGGTCTTGGACTTGCAGAACCAGTGGCAGGTGTGCTGCATGAGGAACAGCTCGGCCGTCATCATGTAGGCGCGGTCCTTGGGCGACAGGTGGCCGGTGTTCTGCACCACATGGTCGATGCCGCGCGCGTGGATGGCCAGGGCGCGGCGCATGTCGAAGGTGTAGCCGGGCAGGATCTTTTCTGCAAAGGGCAGGGCCATGGCCAGGCGGCTGACCTGCGCCTCGGCGTCGCCCACCTTGGCAAAGTCGGCGGCGAAGCGGTTGAACTGCTCGCTCAGCTGCGATTCGGTGGTGCTCAGCAGGCTCCAGATCTGGTCGCGCCGCTCGTCGGTGCCTTCGCCCAGGGCGCGCAGGTAGCCGTCGGTGAGCGTCTCCATGAGCTTTTCGATCTGGTAGGGGGCCAGATGGCGGCCCAGCAGCGCGATGCGCTTGCGTTGCTCCTTGGCGTTGAGCAGGTAGATGCCGGTGGCGATGAGGACCGCCAGGACCAGGACGTCCATGGCTCGCTCAACCTTGCGGAGGCTGGGGCCAGGCGCGCTGCGGCTCGCGGATCAGCTCGAAGGCGCGGGCTACCTGCAGCACGCCCAGGTCGTCAAAGCGCGCGCCCGCGATCTGCAGCCCAATGGGCAGGCCGCTGGCGGTATAGCCGCAGTTGACGGACGCGGCGGGCTGCTCCGACATGTTGAACGGCACGGTAAAGCCAATGTGCTCCAGCGGGCGCAGCGGGTCGTTGGTGGGCGAGGGCAGTTCGGCCTGGAAGGCGACGTTGGGCGCCACGGGCGAGATCACGTAGTCGAACGCGCTGCAGGCGCGCACGGCGGCCACGCGGGTCAGGTGGGTCTGCTGGCTGGCGTTGAAGACCTCGGTGCCGCTCAGGCCCGCGGCGCTGTCGGCCCAGGCGCGGATGTAGGGCAGCACCTTGTCGCGCCGCGCGGCGGGCAGGGCCTGCAGGTCTATGTGCGAGCGCATGCGCCAGAAGTGGTCCATGCCGTCGAGCATGGCCTGGGTCATGAAGGGCTGCATGGGCACGATGGTGGCGCCCGCGCTCTCCAGCAGGCGGGCGGCGCGCTCCACGGCGGCGCGCACCTCGGGCTCCACGCTCAATCCGCAGCCGGCGTCGAGCAGCAGGCCGATCTTCAGGCCGCGCAGGCGCTCCACGCCCTGATCGAAGCTGCCCCAGGCAATGTCCTGGTACGGCAGGCTCATGCTGTCGCGCGCGTCGGGCTGGCTCAGCACCTGCATCATCAGCGCGGCGTCGGCCACGGTGCGCGTCATGGGGCCTGCGGCGCGGCCGGTGTAGGGCGGGTCGATGGGGATGCGGCCCAGGCTGGGCTTGAGGCTGAAGATGCCGCACCAGCTCGCGGGCAGGCGCAGCGAGCCGCCAATGTCGGTGCCGATGTGCAGCGGGCCATAGCCTGCGGCGGCGGCGGCGCCACCGCCCGCGCTGGAGCCACCGGGGCCTTTGCTCACGTCCCAGGGGTTGCGCGACAGCGGGTGGAAGGTGGACAGGCCCGAGGACAGCATGCCGTAGTCGGGCATGGTGGTCTTGGCCACGATGACGGCCCCGGCCTCGCGCATGCGGGCGGCGGGCGGTGCGTCGGCAGCGGCGGGTACCAGCTCGACGGCGGCGGTGCCCAGCGGCGTGGGGTCGCCCTCGGTCGAGATGTTTTCCTTGATGGTGCTCGGCACGCCGTCGAGCGCACCCTGGGGTTCGCCGCGCAGCCAGCGGGCCTCGGACGCGCGGGCCTGCGCCAGCGCGGCCTCGGGCCGCAGCAGGTAGGTGGCCTGGATGTGGGGTTCCCAGCGCTCGATGTGCGTCAGCACGGCCTGCGTGACCTCCACGGGAGACAGCGTGCGCTGGCGGTAGGCGGCCAGGAGTTCGTGGGCGGGCAGATCGTGCAGGGCGGTCATGGTAGAGGGATTTGTAATAAAAATGGCTGCTAGCGCTTATGGATCAAGCGCTAGCAGCTATTGTTTTGGGAGTGGCTTCACTCCCAGGGGGTCAAGACCAGGACAGCGCCGAGAGGTCGTTCACGAACACGGGCATGTCTTTCCACAGGCCCTTGAGGTTCTTGTTGGCCACCGTGATCCATTGGTTGGAGTACAGGAAGGCGTGCACCGAGTCCTGCGCCAGCAGGCGCTGCGCGTCGCCCAGCAGTCGGGCGCGGTCGGCGGGGCGGGCGGCGTTCTTGATCTGGTCGAACAGCTCGTTGAACTTGGCTGACTTGTAGCCCCAGTAGTAGTCGGGCTTGGTGAAGTTGGCCAGATCGAAGGGCTCCACGTGGCTGATGATGGTCAGGTCGTAGTTCTTGGGGCCGCCATAGGTGTTGGCCAGCCATTGCGCCCATTCCACGTTCTGGATCTTGGCGATGATGCCGACCTTGGCCAACTGCGCCGCGATCACCTCGCCGCCCTGGCGTGCGTAGGGAGGTGGCGGCAGCGTCAGGGTCAGTTCCAGCGGTGTCTTGATGCCGGCTTCGGCCAGCAGCTTCTTGGCCTTCTCGGGGTCGTAGGGGTTCACGCCCGTGGTGTCCACGTAGCCAAAGGCACCGGGCACATAGTGGCTGCCGATGGGCGCGCCGTAGCCGTCGCCCGCGCCTTCGATCACGGCCTTGCGGTCGATGGCGGCGGCAATGGCGCGGCGCACGCGCACATCGTCGAGCGGTTTCTTGGCGTTGTTGATGGCCAAAATGGTCTTGGCGCGCGAGCCGCTCACCACCACCTGAAAGCGCGGGTTGGCCTTGAACTGGGCCACGCTGCGGGGCGTGACGCGCGGGAAGGCGTCCACATCGCCCGCCAGCAGGGCCGCCACCTGGGCGGCGGGGTCGGAGATGAAGCGGAAGGTGGCGCGCTTGATCTTGAGGGCCTTGGCATCGCGAAAGCCGTCCCAGGCGGTCAGCGTGACGGAGGAGCCCTTGCTCCAGGCCTGCAGCTGGTAGGGGCCGGTGCCCACGGGCTTGTTGGCGTTGGTGTCGGCGCTCTTGGGCTCCACGATGATGGACGTGGCCTGGCCCAGCACGAAGAGCAGGTCGGGGTCGATGTCCTTGTTCAGGATCACGACGGTGAAGTCGTCCACCACCTGTGTGGTGATGCCGGCAAAGGTGCGCTTGTCCTTGTTGGTGCTTTTCTCGCCGCCCGCGCGGTCAAACGAGAACTTGACGGCGGCAGCGGTAAAGGGTTCGCCGTTCTGGAACTTCACGCCCCGGCGCAGCTTGAAGGTGTAGGTCTTGAGGTCGGGCGAGACCTCCCAGCTTTCGGCCAACAGGGGCGAGACGCTGCCATCGGCGTTGATCTTGGTGAGCGTCTCGAAGATGTTGTAGTGCACGATCTCGGCAATGGCCGATGCCGCACCGGCGGTCGGGTCCAGGCCTGGGGGCTCCAGCGTCATGGCCAGCGTCACCGCATCTTTGCGGCCCTGCGCCAGGGCACTGAACGGGGTGGACAAGGGCACGGTGGCGATGGCGCCAGTGGCAAGGACGGTACGGCGGTTCAGCATGTTCGGACTCTCCAGACAAAAAACCAGACAAAAACCAGATAAGGCCCCGGCACCCTGTGCGGCGTGGGGCACGCAAGAGATTTTTACACCACCTCGTGCGTCTGGGGCGGTGCGGCTTTTGCGGCCACCCGGCGCGCGCGCGCCCGGCCCGGCTGCACCTGGGGCACGGCAGCCACCAGCGACTGCGTGTACGGGTGTTGCGCGTTGCGAAACAGCTCGGCGGGCGCGCCGCGCTCCACGATGCGGCCCTGGTACAGCACCACCACCTCGTCGCACAGGTGGTTGACCACCGCGAGGTCGTGGCTGATGAGCATGTAGGTGATGCCGAACTCCTGCTGCAGATCCTGCATCAGGTTGAGCACCTGGGCCTGCACCGACACGTCGAGCGCGCTCACGGGCTCGTCCGCCACGATGAGGCGCGGGCGCGTGATGAGCGCGCGGGCAATGGCAATGCGCTGGCGCTGGCCGCCCGAGAACTCGTGCGGGTACTTGGAGAGGTCGTTGGTGCGCAGGCCCACCTGCGACAGCACCTGGGCGGCCTGCTCGCGCTGCTCGGCGCGCGTGGTCTGGCCCTGGGCTTGCAGGGGTTCGGTCACGATGCGCTCCACCGTCTGGCGCGGGTCCAGCGAGCCGTAGGGGTCCTGGAACACCATCTGGAAGTCGCGCCGGGCCTCGCGCAGCGCGGTCGGCGGCAGCTGGTGCAGATCACGGCCGAGCAGGTGCACGGTGCCCGAGGTGGGTGGGTCCAGCGCCATCACCAGCCGCGCCAGCGTGGACTTGCCCGAACCCGACTCGCCCACGATGCCCAGGCTGCGCCCCGTGTCGATGGAGAAGCTCACGCCGTTGAGGGCGTGCACCTTGCCCGGGGCGCGGAACAGGTGCTCGCGCGGCAGCGTGTATTCGCGCACCAGGTCCTGCACCTGCAGCAATGGGGCGGTCATACGGCCACCTCCGCGCCGCGGGCTTCGGCGATGGCCTCGGGCCGCAGGCAACGCACCTCGTGGCGGCCATCGGCGTCGGTGGCCACCAGCGTGGTGGGCGGCGGTTCATGGTGGCAGGCGTCGATGGTGTAGCTGCAGCGGCCTGCAAACGGGCATCCGGCGGGCAGGTCCACCAGCTCCGGCACCGTGCCGGGAATGGTGGCCAGGCGCGGGCGTTGGCCGGGCGTGTGCTCGACGCCCAGGTGCGGGCGGGCAGCGAACAGGCCGCGCGTATAGGGGTGCGCCATGGCCGAGAAGACGCTGGCCGTGGAGCCGCTCTCGACCACCGTGCCGCCATACATCACCATCATGCGGTCCACGTTCTGCGAGATCACGCCCAGGTCGTGCGAGATCAGGATCAGCGCCATGTTGCGCTCGGCCACCAGGTCGCTGATGAGGTCCAGGATCTGCTGCTGGATGGTCACGTCCAGCGCCGTGGTGGGCTCGTCGGCGATCAACAGGTCGGGCCCACAGGCCAGGGCCATGGCAATGGTGATGCGCTGGCGCTGCCCGCCCGAGAACTGGTGCGGGTAGGCGTCCATGCGCTGCGCGGCATTGGGGATGCCCACGCGGTCCAGCAGGGCAATGGCCTCCTGCCGCGCCGCCGCCGCGCCCATGCCCCGGTGCAGGCGCAGCGGCTCCGCCACCTGGCGGCCAATGGTGTGCACGGGGTTCAGGGCCGTCATGGGCTCCTGGAACACCATGCCAATGCGGTTGCCGCGCATCTGGCACATCTGCGCATCGGTGCGGCCGACCAGCTCTTGCCCGTCAAAGCGGATGCTGCCGGTGACCTGTGCACTCTCGGGCAGCAGGCCCATGAGCGACATGGCGGTGATGGATTTGCCGCAGCCCGACTCGCCGATCAGGCCCAGCGTTTCGCCGCGTGCGAGGGAAAAGCTCACGCCGCGCACGGCATCCGCCGGGCCGCGATGGGTTTGCAGGCGGATGCGCAGGTTGGAGACTTCGAGCAAGGTCATCGGTCAGCGTTTCCGGGAAAGGCGCGGGTCCAGCAGGTCGCGCAGCCCGTCGCCCAGCAGATTCAGCCCCAGCACCGCCAGCGCAATCGCCACGCCGGGCCACACCGCCAGCAGCGGAGCCTGGAACATCAAGGTCTGTGCCTCGCTCAGCATGCGGCCCCAAGAAGGCTGAGGCGGCTGGGTGCCCAGGCCCAGGTACGACAGGGCGGCCTCGGCCAGGATGGCGATGGCGAACTGGATGGTGGCCTGCACGATCAGCACCGACAGGATGTTGGGCAGCACGTGCTCGATGGTGATGCGCCAGCCGCCCTTGCCGCAGGCGCGCGCGGCCATGATGTATTCGCGCGACCACACGGCGTTGGCCGAGGCGCGCGTGACGCGCGCGAAGGTGGGGATGTTGAAGATGCCGATGGCGATGATGGAATTGACGATGCCCGCACCGAACACCGCCGTCATCATGATGGCCGACAGGATGGCCGGGAAGGCGAAGGTGAAGTCCGCCAGCCGCATGATGAGCTCTTCCACCCAGCCGCGCCTGGCGGCAGCCAGCAGGCCCAGGGCGGTGCCGATGGTGAGGCCGATGCTCACGGCGATCACGCCCACCAGGATGGAGTTGCGCGCCCCCACCAGCAGCAGCGAGGCCACGTCGCGCCCGAAGGCGTCGGTGCCCAGCCAGCGCGTGCCGGACGGGGCGGCGAGCTTGTTCGCCAGATCCATCTCGTACGGCGACCAGGGCGTCCACACGAAGGAAAGCAGGGCCGCCAGCACCAGCAGCAGCGACAGCACGGCGCCGATGACGAAGCTGCGGTGGCGCAGTGCGCGGTGCAGCCAGCCGGGGGCGGAAGAAGGGATCGGAGAAGTGGCGGCGCTCATGTCGTCAGATGTCGCTGGCTTTCACGCGGGGGTCGATGACCGCATAGAGGATGTCCACCACGAAGTTCACGACGACCACCATGGCGGCGAGCAGCATCACGCAGTTGCGCACCACGATCAGGTCGCGGTTGGAGATGGACTGGAAGATCAGACGCCCCAGGCCCGGCAGGTAGAACACGTTTTCCACCACGATAGTGCCCGCCAGCAGGTTGGCAAACTGCAGCCCCATCACCGTGATGACCGGAATCATCGCGTTGCGCAGCACATGGCCCCAGAGCGCCGCGCGCTGCGTGAGGCCCTTGGCCCGCGCAGTGCGTACGAAGTCTTCACGCAACACCTCCAGCACCGCCGAGCGCGTGATGCGCGCCAGGATCGCAGCCTGCACCACGGCCAGCGCAATGGCGGGCAGCAGCAGGGCCTTGAGGGCCTCGAGCGGGCTGCCACCGGCGTCTTCGGTCCAGCCTGGAAAGCCCCCGGCCGAGAACCATTGCAGCTTTACCGAGAACAGCAGGATCAGCAGGATGGCGAACCAGAAGTTGGGGATGGCAATGCCGATCTGCGCCAG
>DAIQRN010000117.1:0-7255 GCA_036786185.1 Acidovorax sp.
GTGGCCGACTGGCGCGCCGCGCTGGCCGCCGCGGGCGAGCGCCCCGGCATCGCGCAGCGCATGCAGACGCGCTGGCCCGTGCTGCTGGGCGTGGTGCTGGCCGCCGCCATCGGCCTCACGCTGTTCTACCGCTACGGCACGCCCTGGGCGGCCACGCAGCTCACGCGCTTTGTGCCCCTGGGCTGGGAAACCAGCGTGGCCGACAACGTGCTCCAGCAGATGGACGACGGCACCCTCAAGCCCAGCAAGCTGCCCCCGGAGCGGCAAAAAGAGCTGCAGGCCCGTTTTGACGCCCTGGCGCAGCAAGCGCCCGCCACCCTGCACCGCTACCCTGGCTACCGCCCGCCCCTGTCGCTGGAGTTCCGCTCCGGCATGGGCGCCAATGCCTTCGCGCTGCCCGGCGGCAAGGTGGTGATGACCGACGCCATTGTGGAGGCCGCCGCCGACAAGGGATTGAGCGACGACGCCCTGGTGGGCGTGCTGGCGCACGAGATCGGCCACGTGGTACACCGCCACACCACGCGCATGGTGGTGGAGCAGGGCGTGCTCAACATGGGGCTGGGCCTGGCGCTGGGCGACGTATCGGGCATCGTGTCCACCGGCGCCTCGGTGCTCACCGGCCTGGCCTACCGCCGCAGCCACGAGCGCGAGGCCGACTGCTACGCCATCGCCCTCATGCGCCACACCGCCCTGCCCACCGCGCCCATGGGCCAGCTGCTGCTGGCCATTGCGCACGATGAGGAAGAGGACGCCAAGAAGAAAAAAGAAGAACCCGGCAAGCCCCGCCCAGACACCCGCCAGGAGGCCGAGGAGCACCCCGTGTGGTCACTGCTGAGCAGCCACCCGGACACCGTCCGCCGCGCCCAGGAGCTCACACAGGGGCACGCGCCACATTGCTCCTGAATAAATAGCTGCCAGCGCTTGCCAGATAAGCGCTGGAGCCATTTTTTGCTTGAAAAATTGTGAAGCCCGCCGATAAGCCGGATTCTGTGCACCGTGGTTGCCCACGGCGTGACCGCCATTAATCTGGGCCGGGTGTCGCCACCACGGCTCGGTGCTACCTACCCGCCAACTCTGCGGAACCACATCAACGTTGGCCTACTTGGTATTGCTGCGCGTAGAGATTGCCCGTTTCACCCCGAGCGGGCTTGCCCGCTCGGGGTGGCTGTTCGGACCCGGCTTACGCCGGGTTCGGACAGCTTGCGCCGTCCTCTCGCCAGCTTGCGCTGGCGCCTCACAGAACACTCCGTGGCGGATTCCCATTCGGACTCGTCTCTGTTGCTCTGATCCTCACCTCACGGTGGGCAGCCGTTAGCTGCTACGCTGTCCTGTGCAGTCCGGACGTTCCTCCAGTGCCAGGTTTCCCATATGGCACCAGCGGCGGTCTGGCGTGCTTCACGGGCGGGATTATCGCTGCTTTGGCATATTCATATGGTCGCCTGCACAGAACGATGGGTTCAGAATGCGCGTCACACCTTCTTTCTTCCACCTTCAGGAGACGCCATGAAAGCCAACAACATTCTGCAGACCATCGGCAACACGCCGCATGTGCGCATCAACCGCCTGTTTGGCGCGGATGCCCATGTGTGGATCAAGTCCGAGCGCGGCAACCCCGGCGGCTCCATCAAGGACCGCATTGCGCTGTCCATGGTGGAAGACGCCGAGAAGTCCGGCGCGCTCCAGCCCGGTGGCACCATCATCGAGCCCACCTCGGGCAACACCGGCATTGGCCTGGCGCTGGTGGCGGCCGTCAAGGGCTACAAGCTGATTCTGGTGATGCCCGACAGCATGAGCATCGAGCGGCGCCGCCTGATGCTGGCCTACGGCGCGCAGTTCGACCTGACGCCGCGCGAGAAGGGCATGAAGGGCGCCATTGCCCGCGCGCAGGAGCTGGCGGCGCAGACCCCGGGCGCGTGGATTCCGCAGCAGTTCGAGAACCCCGCCAACATCGACGTGCACGTGCGCACCACGGCGCAGGAGATCCTGGCGGACTTCCCCGAGGGGCTGGACGTGCTAGTCACCGGCGTGGGCACGGGCGGCCACCTCACGGGCGTGGCGCGCGTGCTCAAGGAGCGCTTCCCGCAGCTCAAGGTGTTTGCGGTGGAGCCCACGGCTTCGCCCGTGATCTCGGGCGGCGCACCGGCGCCGCACCCCATCCAGGGCATTGGCGCGGGCTTCATCCCCAAGAACCTGGACACCAGCGTGCTGGACGGCGTGATCCAGGTCGATGCCGAACCCGCCCGCGAATACGCCCGCCGCAGCGCGCGTGAAGAGGGCATGCTGGTGGGCATCTCCTCGGGCGCCACGCTGGCCGCCATCGCGCAAAAGCTGCCCGACCTGCCCGCAGGCAGTCGGGTGCTGGGCTTCAACTACGACACGGGCGAGCGCTACCTGTCGGTCGAAGGCTTCCTGCCCGCCTGATCCGCCGCGCTGATTCGGGCGAGCCAGCACAGCCCGACGGCCCGCCGTCCTACAGCGGCGGCCGGCCGGGGCCGGAACAATCGTTGTGACATGACGACAGATTCCCTGGCCCGCCCCCTTTCCCAGCCCATCGCGTTCAAGGTGCTCACCGTGAACGTGCACAAGGGCTTCACTGCCTTCAACCGGCGCTTCATCCTGCACGAGCTGCGCGATGCGGTGCGGGCGGTGGGCGCGGACCTGGTGTTTTTGCAGGAGGTGCTGGGATCGCACCAGCGGCATGCCAGCCGCGTGGCGAACTTTCCGCAGGTGCCGCATTACGAGTTCTTGGCGGACACGATCTGGTCTCAGTACGCCTATGGCCGCAATGCGGTGTACGACAACGGTGACCACGGCAATGCGCTGCTGTCCAAGTTCCCGATCACGCACTACGAAAACCACGACATTTCCATTGCGGGCCCTGAGCGGCGCGGCATGTTGCACTGCGTGCTGCAGCCCCCGGGCCACCACCTGCCGGTGCACGCGGTGTGCGTGCACCTGGGCCTGCAGGAGTCGCACCGCCGCCAGCAGCTGGAACGTGTGTGCGAACTGCTGAGCGCCCTCCCCCCCGAGGAGCCCGTGGTGCTGGCGGGCGACTTCAACGACTGGCGCCACCGCGCCCACGCCGTGCTGCACCGCCGCGCGGGCCTGCAGGAGGTGTTTGTGCAGGCCTTCGGGCGGGCCGTGCGCACCTTTCCCGCGTCGCTGCCGCTGCTGGCGCTGGACCGCATCTACGTGCGCAACGCGGCCGTGCATTCGCCGCTGGCGCTGTCTAAAAAGCCCTGGGACAAGCTGTCGGACCATGCGCCGCTGGCGGCGGAGATCCTGCTGTGATGCGCCGCACGCCTTCCCACGCGTCCTTCGAGGCGCCGCGCCCGTCCCGCTCCTCCCGCTGGGTGCCGGGCAACCAGTTCGAGCTGCTGGAGAACGGCGAGGAGTTCTTCCCGCGCGTGTTCGACGCCATCGCGCAGGCGCGGCGCGAGGTGATGCTGGAGACCTTCATCCTGTTCGACGACAAGATCGGCCAGCAACTACACGCCGCCCTGCTCGCCGCGGCCCGGCGCGGCGTGGAAGTGCACGTGCTGGTTGACGGCTTCGGCTCGCCCGACCTTTCCGATAGCTTCGTGGGCGCGCTGGTGGAGGCCGGCGTGCACTTTCGCATCTTCGACCCCGGCACGCGCGTGCTCGGCCAGCGCCTGAACCTGCTGCGCCGCATGCACCGCAAGATCGTGGTGGTGGACGGCGAGCGCGGCTTCATCGGCGGCATCAACTACTCGGCCGACCATGTGGCCGACTTCGGCCCCGAGGCCAAGCAGGACTATGCCGTGGAGGTGCGCGGCCCGCTGGTCGCGCAGATGCGGCAGTTCACGCACGAGGCCGTGCTGGCGCGGGGCGAGCGGCGCCGCGGCCGGACCGCCCCGGCCACGGGCCTGCCCTATGCCGGCACCGCGCACGCCATGTTCGTCACGCGCGACAACCACCAGCACACCAGCGACATCGAACGCCACTACCGCATCGCCCTGCGCTCGGCGCGCAAGCGGGTGGTGATCGCCAACGCCTACTTCTTTCCCGGCTACCGCTTCATCCGCGAACTGCGCCGCGCGGCGCGGCGCGGCGTGCAGGTGCACCTGATCCTGCAGGGCCAGCCCGATATGCCGATCGTGAAGACGGCCGCCAGCCTGCTCTACGACCACCTGCTGCGCGCCGGCGTGCGCATCCACGAATACTGCGACCGGCCGCTGCACGGCAAGGTGGCGCTGGTGGACGAGGAATGGTCCACCGTGGGCTCCAGCAACCTCGACCCGCTGAGCCTGTCGCTGAACCTGGAGGCCAACGTGATCATCCAGGACCGGGGTTTCAACGCGCAGCTGCACCGCCGCCTGGCACACCTGATCGAGCACAGTTGCCGCCAGATCGACGCCCCGGCGCCTGGGCGCTTTGACGGCATCCGGCTACTGCGCAGCTACATGGTGTTCCACCTGATGCGCTGGTTTCCCGCCTGGGCGGGCTGGCTGCCCCGGCACGAGCCCACCATCACCCTGGTGGACCCGGCGGCCCCCGCGCCGTCGGCCGCCAGCGCCGCCAAAGAGGCTGCGGAGGCCGCCGATGCGGGCGTGGCCGCTTAGCGCGCCGACTGCCCGTGCGGCGCAGGGCTGGCGCGGCATGGCGCAGCGGCCCTGGTGGCCCTGGCTCACGCACGGCGTGGCGGCAGCGTTCTTTGCCGGGGTGGCCTGGCTCATCGTGCGCCAGGCGCGCACGGTGGACTGGCCCGCCGTATGGCAGGCGCTGCAGGCCCTGCCCGCCAGCGTGCTGGCCGTGGCGGGCGTGCTGGCGCTGCTCAGCCACGCCACCTACGGCACGTTTGACTGGGTGGGCCGCCACGTAAGCGGCCACCGCCTGGGCCGCGCCGCCACGCTGTCGGTGGCCATGACCAGCTATCCCTTCACGCTCAACCTGGGCTCGCTGATCGGCGGCGTGGGCGTGCGCTACCGGCTGTATGCGCGGCGCGGCCTGGGGCCAGGCACCATTGGCCAGGTGGTGGGCACCAGCATCCTGACCAACTGGCTGGGCTACCTGCTGCTGGTCGCCGTGCTGCCTTGGGCTTGGCAGCCGCCCTCCGTGGCAGGCTGGGCCGCCGAGCCCTGGGTGTGGCGCCTGGGCGGCGCGCTGCTGGGCTGCCTGCCGCTGGCCTACGTGCTGCTGTGCGCCCTGCGCGCAGGCCGCGCGCTCACATGGCGGGGCCACAAGTTTCCGCTGCCGCGCTGGCCCGTGGCGCTGTGGCAGGTGGCCGTGTCGGCCTGCAACTGGATGCTGATGGGCGCCGCGCTGTGGACGGTGCTGCAGGGCCAGGTGCCCTACCCTGCCGCCCTGGCCACCGTGCTGCTGGGGGCCGTGGCCGGCCTGGTGCTGCGCGTGCCCGCCGGGCTGGGCGTGCTGGAGGCCGTGGGCGTGGCGCTGCTTGTGTCGCCAACGCTCGGCACCGCCCAGGTGCTGGCGGCGCTTCTGGCCTACCGGGCGCTGTACTACTTTGGGCCGCTGGTGCTGGCGGCGCTGGCCTTGGGTGCTGCGGAGCTGCACTGGCGCCAGCAAGAAAATTCAAGCCAAAATGACCTCCAGCGCTTACCCATCAAGCGCTAAAAGCTATCGATTCAATAGCAATTCAATCACCACGGTAAAATCGAGGCTCCACGACTTTGCACTCCGCCCGATAGCTACGGGCCCGCAAGACCATGATTCGCCTGTCCGAAATCCGCCTGCCCTTCACGGCAGCCGAGAACCCCCACGCGCCCCTGCGCGCCGCCGCCGAACAATTGCTGGGCCTGGCCCCGGCCGACATCGCCCACCTGCAGGTCTTCAAGCGCAGTTTTGATGCGCGCAAGGTGGACCTGCTGGCGGTGTACATCATCGACATCACCCTGGCAGAGCCCGAGCGCGAGGCCGCGCTGCTGGCCCAGTTCGGCAGCAACCCGCATGTGCAGCCCACGCCCGACATGGCCTGGCAGCCCGTGGGCCAGGCCCCGGCCACCCTGCCCCTGCGCCCCGTGGTGGTGGGCTTTGGCCCCTGCGGCATCTTTGCCGCGCTGGTGCTGGCGCAGATGGGCTTCAAGCCCATCGTGCTGGAGCGTGGCAAGCCGGTGCGCGAGCGCACCAAGGACACCTGGGGCCTGTGGCGCAAGCGCGAACTGCATGCCGAGAGCAACGTGCAGTTTGGCGAAGGCGGCGCGGGCACTTTCAGCGACGGCAAACTCTACAGCCAGATCAAGGACCCGCGCCACCTGGGCCGCAAGGTGATGCACGAGTTCGTCAAGGCCGGAGCGCCTGACGAAATCTTGTACGTCGCCCACCCGCACATCGGTACCTTCAAGCTGGTGAAGGTGGTGGAAAACCTGCGCGAGCAGATCATTGCGCTGGGCGGCGAGATCCGCTTCGAGCAGCGCGTGACGGACGTGATCATTGAAGGCACGGGGGAGAACCGCCACCTGCGCGGCCTCAAGGTGCTCAACCAGGCCACGGGCGAAACCACCGAACTGCGCACCGACCACGCCGTGCTGGCCCTGGGCCACAGCGCGCGCGACACCTTTGCCATGCTGTACGAGCGTGGCGTGGCCATGGAGGCCAAGCCGTTCTCCATCGGCTTTCGCATCGAACACCCGCAGGGCGTGATCGACCGCGCCCGCTGGGGCCGCCACGCGGGCCACCCGCTGCTGGGCGCGGCCGACTACAAGCTGGTGCACCACGCCGCCAACG
Organism: Acidovorax sp.; assembly: GCA_036786185.1. Taxonomy (GTDB): domain Bacteria; phylum Pseudomonadota; class Gammaproteobacteria; order Burkholderiales; family Burkholderiaceae_C; genus Acidovorax. Next base: position 6,706 of record DAIQRN010000117.1, read on the forward strand.
GCCGCGCCGTCTATAGCTTTTGCATGTGCCCCGGCGGCACCGTGGTGGCCGCCACCAGCGAAGCGGGCCGCGTGGTCACCAACGGCATGAGCCAGTACTCACGCAACGAGCGCAATGCGAACGCGGGCATGGTGGTGGGCATCGACCCCCGCGACTACCCCACCGACGCCACCGCGTTTGAAACCCACCTGGGCCGCAGCTACGGCGCCGAGGCGCAGCAGGCGGGCGCGTTCCACCCCCTGGCGGGCATCGTGCTGCAGCGCCAGCTTGAATCCAACGCCTACGTGCTGGGTGGAAGCGACTACAGCGCGCCGGGGCAACTGGTGGGCGAGTTCATCGCTGGCAAGCCCTCCACGCAACTGGGCAGCGTCGAGCCCTCGTACAAACCCGGCGTGCTGCTGGGCGACCTGCACGCCGCCCTGCCCGGCTACGCCATCGAAGCCCTGCGCGAGGCCCTGCCCGCCTTTGGCCGCAAGATCAAGGGCTTTGACATGCACGATGCGGTGCTGACGGGCGTGGAGACCCGCACCTCGTCCCCGCTCAAGATCGG
>DAIQRN010000118.1:0-7233 GCA_036786185.1 Acidovorax sp.
GGCACCACCAGCCCGGCACGGGCCAGGCGCTGGCGCGCGCGTGCCAGCAGGCGCAGCCAGGGGTCGTGCTGGCTGCGCTCCCACAGGCTCCAGGCACCGCCGCCCAGGGCCGCGGCGATGATCAGGAAGCCCAGCACGGTGGTCAGGTCCTGCCAGCTGGGCGACTCGAAGCCCAGGGATTTGAGCAGGTCGAGCTGGCGGCTCTGGCTGTAGTTGAGGACCCACTGGTTCCAGCTGTTGTTGACGGCTTCCCACACGGCCCGCAGGTTCTGCACCATGCCCGGGCTGAACGTGCCCATGGCGGCGGCAAAGGCGCCCTGCGGTGCCCGCAGGCGCTGGAACGCACCAACGCGCCCTGGCGAGACGGCGCCCGTGGGGTCCACGCGCACCCAGCCGCGGCCTTCCATCCAGACTTCGGCCCAGGCATGGGCGTCGGCGTTGCGCACCGTCCAGTAGCCGTCCACGGGGTTGCGCTCACCCCCTTGGTAGCCGGTCACGATGCGTGAAGGAATGTCCATGGCGCGCATCAACACCACGAAGGCCGAGGCAATGTGCTCGCAAAAACCTTCCTTGCGGTCAAACCAGAACTCGTCGGCGGTGTGCTCGCCATACACGCCGGGGTCCAGCGAGTAGCTGTAGCCACCGGTGCGCAGGCGCTGCAGCGCGGTATGGACCAGCGTTTCGGTGTCGGCGCTGGCCAGTGCGGGGTCGGCACGCATTTGCGCCGCCAGTGCCAGGGTGCGGGGGTTGAAGCCGGGCGGCAGCTCGGTGTACACCTGCAGCTGGCGGACCGATTGCTGCGGGCCATGGCGGTACTGTGGATAGCTCACCGCCTGATAGCGCAGCACCTCGGTGATGGGGCGCGTTGTCATCCACTGCAGGTCCTGGGTCATGTAGGCCTGCATGTTGGGCAGTTGGGGCGCGTCGGGGGTGGCTTCCAGCACCATCAGCCAGGGTTGCCGCTGGGGTTCCAGCGTCACTTCGTAGCGCACCGCCGGACCGCTCACCTGCAGGTTGGCGGGCACCGCCACGCGGGCAGCCCAGGCGCTGTCTTCGCGAAACGGCTCGGCCTGCCATTGGCGGCCGTCGAACGACGTCATGACCGGCCCGCGGAAGTACAGCGCCGATTGCGCCGGCATGTCATTGGGCCCCCCTTCAAAGCGCAGCCGGATGGCCACGCGCTCATCCAGGGCGATCTCTGCCATCTCTCCCACCTTCATCGAGCCCGACAGCCCGCTGCGCCCGGTGAGGTTGTCGCCGGGCATGCCCCACAGCGGCGCCATGCGCGGAAACAGCATGAACAGCGCCGCCATGATGGGCGCGCCCAGCAGGGCCATGCGGCCCGCGATGCGAAAGGACTGGGCCAGCGGTGGCCGCCCCACGGGCATGTGGGCGTTGACGAGGGCGGTGAGCAGGCCCAGCAGGGCCACCAGCATGGCGGCGGCCGTGGCCAGCGACTGCGAGAAGAAGAAGTTGCTGAGCATCGTGAAGAAGCCCAGGAAGAACACCACCATGGCGTCGCGCCGCGCGCGCAGCTCCAGCATCTTGAGTGCGAGCAGCAGCACGATCAGCGTCACGCCCGCGTCGCGCCCGAGGATGGTGCGGTGGCTGAGCAGCGTGCCCGCCACCGCCAGGACCAGCAGCGCACCCACGGCCCAGCGGCCTGGCAGGGGCTTGCCCGCCCAGGCCAGCCAGCCGCGCCATGCCAGCAGGCCAGCGGCGGCGGCGCTGGCCCACACCGGCAGGTTGCCTACCTGCGGCGCAATGACCCAGACGATCACGAACAGCAAGAACAGCGTGTCACGTGCGTCGCGGGGCAGGGAGGTGAGCGTCTGGCGCAGGGTCATGACGGAAATACTATCGAAAATATAGCTGGTAGCGCTTGCTGGACGGGCGTTGGAGGCCAATTTGGCTTGGAATCACCCGCACAGGGCCAGCGCCTCCAGGCAGTTGCGGCGGTGCGCGGCCCCGGTGTTGGGGGCAATCTCCACGCCCGGCAGGCGCAGCCCGTAGGCCAGGCCCAGGCGGTCGGCCTGCAGCACCCAGGCCGTCAGGCGCGAGAGGCGGGCCTCGTGCTCGGGCAGGGCGGCGCGGGCCGGGTCCAGCCACAGTTCGTGGCGCTGGGCCTGCTGCGAGTCGCGGCTGACCAGGTCGTCGGTGCCGGTGGCCACGGACTTGGCGGCTTTCTTCCAGACCACCAGCTTGAGCGGGTCGCCGCGCCGGTAGGCCCGCACGCCGTCAAACTCGCCAATGCCCTGTGTGGGCGCACTGCCCGTGCCCGCGCCGCGCGGTTCGCCCGGCGGCAGCGGCGGCGGTGGCTGCTCGGGCGCCGGGTACACCAGCACCTGCGCGGCGGGGCGCCAGTAGGTCCAGACGCGGAAGGTGCCCAGCGGGAAGCGTGTTTCCGCCGTCAGCGTAGGCACGTGGTGCAGGCCCCGGCGCGCGGGCTTGAAGGCCACCTGCACGCTGGACTGCCCCTGAGCGGGTACGTCGGTCCAGGCCCAGTGGTGCGCTTCCTTGTGGGCTTCCTGGTCCGCGCCGTGCACCGACAGCGCGATGCCGTAGCGCGGGGTGGCGCGCTCGCTGGACACCTGCACTTCAAACGCTGCGCTGGTGCCCATGAAGTGCGGCTCTGGCGCCTTCAGGTGCAGGGTGAGGCCGCGCAGGTTGGCGTGGCAGATGTACATGCCCACCACGGCGCTGCCTGCCAGCAAAAAGGTCAGCAGATAGCCCAGGTTGAGCTGAAAGTTGATCGACGCCACCAGCAGCACCAGCAGCGTCAGCAACAGCATCCAGCCCGCGCCAGTGGGCAGGATGTACACATTGCGCTGCGTGAGGGTCAGCGTGTCGCTCAGCGGCAGCCGCGCCTGCCACCAGCGCTGAAAGCGTTGGCGCACGGAAGCCAGCGGGTTGAGCGCGGCGGGGAGTGCGAGGGCCATCGGTGTCAGGCGAGGGGGACGGCCTCGACCATGGCCCGCACCTGCTCGACAGCGCCGCGCCCGGCGTCGCCCACGGGCACCAGGCGGTGGGCAATCGTTTGTGGCAGCACGGCCTGCACGTCGTCGGGCGCCACGTAGTCGCGCCCGCTGATGAGCGCCTGGGCCTTGGCGGCGCGCACCAGGGCAATGCCCGCGCGCGGCGACAGGCCCTGCAAGAACCACCGGCCCGAGCGCGTGGCCGCAATCAGGTCCTGCACGTAGTTGAGCAGCGGCTCGGCCGTGTGCACGGCCAGCACCTGGCGCTGCAGCTCGGCCAGTTCCTCATCGGACAGCAGCGGCAGCATGCTGTCCACCATGTCACGCCGGTCGGCGCCCGCCAGCAGCACGCGCTCGGCCGCGCGGTCGGGATAGCCGATGGAGATGCGCATCAAAAAGCGGTCGAGCTGCGACTCGGGCAGCGCAAAGGTGCCCAACTGGTCGTGTGGGTTTTGCGTGGCGATCACGAAGAAGGGGTGGGGCAGGGCGCGGGTTTCGCCCTCCACGGAGACCTGTTTTTCTTCCATGGCTTCGAGCAGCGCGCTTTGCGTCTTGGGGCTGGCGCGGTTGATCTCGTCCGCCAGCAGCACCTGGGCGAACACCGGGCCGGGGTGGAACACAAACGCCTCCTTGCCGCGTTCGTACACCGACACGCCGGTGAGGTCGCTGGGCATCAGGTCCGCGGTGAACTGCACGCGCGAGAACTGCAGGCCGAAAGTGCGCGACAGTGCGTGCGCCAGGGTGGTCTTGCCCACCCCCGGAACGTCTTCGATCAGCAGGTGCCCCCCCGCCAGCAGGCAGGCCACGCAGTCCTGGACCTGTGCCTGTTTGCCTACGATCACCGTGTTAAGCTGGTCCAGAAGCGATTTGATCTTGTGCTGTGCATTCATTGTCATGGTGCGACGTTATCCGAAAATCACTCCAAAATGATGAGACACGGGGATTGAATGTGAGCAAGACGGGCTATTTCACCCACCGGGACTGTTGGCGGCACGAGATGGGCCCGGGTCACCCCGAATGCCCCGAACGCCTGGACGCGATCGAGGACCGCCTGCTGGTCACCGGCGTGAGTGATGCACTGGAACGGTACGACGCCCCCGAGGCATCGCTGGCCGACATCGAACTGGCCCACGGCCGCATGCACATTGCGGCACTGCGCGGCCTGTCGGACCGGCTCAACGAGGAGCTGCTGGCGGGCGGCCCGAGCTACGCGCAGATCGACACCGACACCTCCATCAACGCCCACACCTGGAAGGCCTCCCTGCGCGCCGCCGGGGCCGCGCTGGCTGCCACCGACGCGGTCATGGCCGGGGAGGTCGAAAACGCCTTTTGCAGCGTGCGCCCGCCGGGCCACCACGCCTGCCGCGACAAGGCCATGGGCTTTTGCTTCTTCAACAACGTGGCCGTGGCCGCCAAGTACGCGCTGCAGCGCTACAACCTGCAGCGCGTGGCGGTGGTGGACTTTGACGTGCACCATGGCAATGGCACCGAGGACATCCTGGCGGGCGACGAGCGCGCCCTGATGGTCAGCATCTTCCAGCACCCGTTCTATCCGTACAGCGGCGACCAGGCCCCGGCGCCCAACATGGTCAACGTGCCGGTGGCGGCCTACACGCGCGGCATGGACATCCGCGAGATCATCGAAATCATGTGGATGCCCCGGCTGGAGGCCTTTAAACCCCAGATGATCTTTGTGAGCGCGGGCTTTGACGGCCACCGCGAGGACGACATGGGTCAGCTGGGTCTGACGGAATCCGACTACGCATGGATCACCCAGCGCATCAAGGACGTGGCACGGCGCTTTTCCAAGGGCCGCATCGTGTCGTGCCTGGAAGGTGGCTACGTGATGGGGCCGCTGGCACGCAGCGTGGAAGCCCATCTGCGTGTTCTGGCCGACCTGTGATGGAGACGACGACATGACGGCAACCGACCTCCTGCTCACCGCCCGCGACGCGCGCGGCGTGGTCACGCTCACGCTGAACGACCCCACCCGCTTCAATGCCCTGGGCAGCGAGATGCTTGCCGCGCTGCAGCAGGCGCTCGATACCGTGGCGCGTGACGAATCCGCGCGCGTGGTGGTGCTGGCGGCAGCGGGCAAGGCCTTCTGCGCGGGCCACAACCTCAAGGACATGGCGGCCAACCCGGAGCTGGCGTACTACCAGCAGCTCTTTGCCCAGTGCAGCCGCGTGATGCTGGCCATCCACAAGCTACCCGTGCCCGTGATCGCGCGCGTGCATGGCATGGCCACGGCGGCGGGCTGCCAGCTGGTGGCGCAGTGCGACCTGGCCGTGGCGGCCGAGGGGGCCAGCTTCGCCACCAGCGGCATCCACTACGGCTTGTTCTGCGCCACGCCCAGCGTGCCCCTGGTGCGCAACGTGCCGGCCAAGCGGGCCATGGAGATGCTGCTCACGGGGGACTTCATCGATGCGCACACCGCGCTGGACCAGGGGCTGGTCAACCGCGTGGCCGCGCCCGAGGCGCTCGATGCCGAGGTGGAGTCGCTTGTGCAGTCCATCCTGGACAAGCCGCGCGTGGCCGTGGCGATGGGCAAGGCGCTGGTCTATCAGCAGCGCGAACTGGGCCTGGATGCCGCCTACCAGCTGGCGGGCCAGGCGATGGCCGTCAACATGGTGGACGAGGCCGCGCAGGAAGGCGCCCGCGCCTTTGCCGAAAAGCGCCCGCCCGCCTGGAAAAGCGCACGCTGACCGATGGAGATTCTGGATACCCTGCTGCGTGACCTGCATGGCTCCAGCGTCCGGCTGGAGCTGGGCGTGCTGGCTGCCTGCGTCGCGCTGGCGTTTGCCATCAGCCGCCAGGTGGGACGCAACCAGCCACCGGACTCGGTATGGATAGGCCGGCGCACCTTCGACGGCCTGCTGTTCCCCCTGGTTGCCTTGGTGCTGATCTATGCGAGCCGTCTGGTGGTGGCGCACTATCAACCCGTGTTCTTGCTGCGCGTGGCCGTGCCCATGCTGCTGTCGCTGGTGCTGATCCGTTTCACCGCGCGTGTTCTGACGGCGGCGTTTCCGGCCTCGGGGCTGGTGCGGTTGGTGGAGCGGCTGGTGTCCTGGATGGTCTGGGTGGCCGCCGTGCTGTGGATTCTGGGGCTTCTGCCCTTGGTGCGCGAGGAGATGGAGTCCATCACCCTTACGCTGGGCAAGTCCAGCGTGAACCTGCGCACCCTGGTCGAAGGCTCGCTCTCGGCCGGGCTGGTGCTGGTGGCCACGCTGTGGATCTCGTCCACTTTCGAGCGGCGCGTCCTGAACCAGGCCATTGGCGACCTGTCGATGCGCAAGGTGGCGGTCAACGTTACGCGCTCGCTGCTGGTCTTTGTGGGGCTGCTGTTCGCGCTGTCGGCCGTGGGGGTGGACCTCACGGCGCTGTCGGTGCTGGGCGGCGCCATGGGCGTGGGCCTGGGCTTTGGCCTGCAAAAACTGGCGTCCAACTATGTGAGCGGCTTTGTGATCCTGCTGGAGCGCTCGCTGCGCATCGGCGACAACGTGCGCGTGGACGGCTTCGAGGGCCGCATCACCGACATCAAGACGCGCTACACCCTGATCCGTGCCAACAACGGCCGCGAGTCCATCGTGCCCAACGAGGCGCTCATTACCCAGCGTGTGGAGAACCTCTCGGACGCCGACCTCAAATTCAACGTCACCACCAACATCACGGTGGGTTACGACAGTGATGTCGCCGAGGTGCAGCGCATCCTGTCGGGGGCCGCCGCCGCGCAGCCGCGTGTGCTGACCCAGCCGGCGCCCGTGGCCTTTCTTGTCAACTTTGCGCCCGATGGGCTGGAGTTCAGCCTCAACTTCTGGATCAGCGACCCCGCGGCGGGCTCGCTGAGCCTGCGCTCGGCCATCAATATCGCCATCCTGGACGGCCTGCGCGCGGCGGGTATCGACATTCCGTTCCCGCAGCGTGTGCTGCAGTTCAAGGGCGATCTGCCCGCCATGCCAACACCGGCTGAACCAGGCCCCGGCTGACTCGCCTATAATTCGCAAAAAGCACGATCGTTCTTTTTTCGAATCGCCCTCTCTGTGACCGGGCGCCGTAGCGGTTTCGCTGCAGTGCGGCATAGAATGTTTCAGTTTACGTAAACGTCAATTCAACCAACTCTCTAGGAGCCGCAGCAATGAAGGTCTTGGTCCCTGTCAAGCGCGTGGTGGACTACAACGTGAAGGTCCGCGTGAAGTCGGACAACACGGGTGTGGACATCGCCAACGTCAAGATGAGCATGAACCCCTTTGACGAAATC
>DAIQRN010000119.1:0-7208 GCA_036786185.1 Acidovorax sp.
TCATGAGCTGCACGGCATCCTGCCCGGCCTGGGCCTGGTTGTCGCCCGCCTCCAGTGCAGCGTGGACGAGGAAGGCTTGCAGCGGCGAGAGGGTTTCGCCGGTGTCGGCATCAATTTTTGGTTGTTCGATCCATTGAGCCTTGAGCGACGGCTGAATTGCTGCAATTGCAGCGCGAGAACGCCGTTCTGTTGCTTTCCTGCTGCGCAACTTGGCCCTCTCTACTTTAAAAAATTCACTCCTTATTAGTTCAGCCAATCCTGCAACATCGTTCTTGAGAAGCTCTACTTTGTCTTCTGACAGTTTTTCTTCCGATGCGTATCTAGGCTGATGGCCCGTGCCGTAAGTTTTTTCAAAACATGTGGAGCCAAAAAGCAAAATTTGATCTGCAGTTTCCACGAGGTGCACCTTGCTATGAACATACCGTTTGCACTCGGGACATTCGCACTTCACTTTATCGCTTTCCTCCACAGTCACAATTGCTAGGAGTGGGGTTGTTCCAAATTCCGCCGTTAGTTCACGATCCAAAGCCTCGTCAGATTCTTCTATCTCTTCATTCCTTACCAAGGATTCTGGAATCAACCCCTGGCTGGCCGGGCTTTGCGTGAGCGCGGCGGGGGCGGCGCTGGCCGTTTCATCCAGCGGCAGGGCGATGGCATCTTTGCCAAAGCCTTCTTGCAGCACAAAGCTTTCGGCGGCGTTGATGAGTTCGTCCAGGTTTTCCAGGCGCTCCTGGCCTTCTTTGTCGGCGCGGTAATGCTCTTGCAGGCCGCTGGCGTGCAGCACATGTTCGATGGTGTGGCGCAGGCTTTGCCCGGCCACGGCTTCGCGCATCACGTCGATCAGGGCGTGAAAGCTGCGCAGCTTGGCCCCGGCCGCGCCGCTGACCAAGGTGGTGGCATCCAGCAGGCTGCAGCCGGCCTGGCGGGCTTCTTCCTGCAAGGCTTCGATGCTGCGGGCGCCGATGCCCCGGGCCGGGAAGTTCACCACGCGCAAAAAGCTGGTGTCGTCCTGCGGGTTCTCTAGCAGGCGCAGGTAGGCCAGGGCGTGCTTGATTTCGGCGCGTTCAAAAAAGCGCAGGCCGCCATACACGCGGTAGGGGATGCCGGCGTTGAACAGGCGGCTTTCCAGCACGCGGCTTTGGGCGTTGCTGCGGTAGAGCAGGGCGATTTCCTGGCGCGGGAAGCCGTCGTTTTTGGTGAGCGCCTGGATTTCCTCGACCAGCCAACGCGCTTCGTCCAGATCGGTGGGCGCTTCGTGGATGCGCACCGGTTCGCCCGCGCCCTGGTCGGTGGTCAGGTTTTTGCCCAGGCGCTGGCTGTTGTTTTCAATCAAGGCGTTGGCGCAGTCCAGGATGTTGCCGTGGCTGCGGTAGTTGCGCTCCAGCTTGATCTGGTGCGGCACGGCAAATTCGCGCAAAAAGTCTTGCATATTGCCCACGCGTGCGCCGCGAAAGGCGTAGATGCTTTGGTCATCATCCCCCACGGCCAGCACGCTGCTGGTGCCGACGATGCGCCCGCCTTCCATCTCCCCGGCCAGCAGTTTGAGCCACTGGTATTGCAGCTTGTTGGTGTCCTGAAACTCATCGACCAGCAGGTAGCGAAAGCGCTGTTGGTAGTGCTGGCGCAAGGCCGGGTGGTCGCGCAGCAGCTCGTAAGAGCGCAGCAGCAGTTCGGCAAAATCAACCACGCCCTCGCGCTGGCACTGGTCTTCGTAAAGTTGGTACAGCTCGACCTTTTTGCGCGTATCTGGGTCGTGCGTGGGCACATCTTTGGGGCGCAGGCCGTCTTCTTTGCAACTGGCAAAAAACCAGCCCAGCTGCTTGGGCGGGTAGCGCTCGGTATCCACGTTGAAGGCCTTGCACAGCCGCTTGATGGCCGAGAGCTGGTCTTGCATATCCAGAATCTGAAACGTGGCGGGCAGCCCGGCGGCCTGGTGGTGCGCCCGCAGCAGGCGGTTGCACAGGCCATGAAAAGTGCCCATCCACATGCCGCGCAGGCTGATGGGCAGCAGGGCGGACAGGCGCGTTTGCATCTCTTTGGCCGCCTTGTTGGTGAAGGTGACGGCCATGATGCCGCCGGGCGAGGCATACCCCATGTGCAGCAACCAGGCAATGCGCGTGGTCAGCACCCGCGTTTTGCCCGAACCGGCCCCCGCCAAAATCAGCGCATGGCCTTGGGGCAGGGTGACGGCGGCCAGTTGCTCGGGGTTGAGGCCGTGCAGCAGGGGCAGGTCAGGGGCGTTGGGGGAGGAGGGGGAAAAAAGTGGGGCAGACAAAGGCATCGGGCGATTGTAGGAGGGGCCACCGCCGGGGCACTACCGCCGGGCTGGTTTGGTGCGACGCAATTTGTCGTAGCAGGCAGGCATCATGGCCTGTAGATGAATGGAGCTGCTATGGTGAAAAAATCTTTTCGTACTCGACCCACTTACAACACTACCGAGGCCCTTACACCGATTGTGCGGTTGTGGATTTTGCGCATCTTGCACCCCCTGGGGGGCTACAAAGAGTGGGTGCAAAACCACGGTTTTCGCTGCGATGAGCTGGCCAGTGCCCTGGGGCTGCAGGCGTGGCTGGACGAAGGCGAACGTCCTTTTGATGCGCGTGCGGTGCGCCTAGAGCTGCGCCAACGCTATAGCGCCGCCGAAAAGCAACGCCACCGAGTCCACCCCCACGCCATCATGCGCAGCAACACCCAGCGGCTGGCCGCGCTGGCGAACCTGAGTCCTGTGGATGAGCAGATTTTGGCGTTTGCCTGTGCCATTCACCAAGAGCCGTTGTTGGAGTCTGCGGCGGATTATTTGGGTAATTTGTCTTCTGCCCGCGTAGCGGCTTGCTTGGCGGTGATTTTGGATTTTCCCATGCAGGACATTCGCACCGCGTTGGCACCGCAAGCCGTTTTGAGTCGCACCGGCTTGGTGGTGCTGGACCGCCATGGCCCACGCCAATTGCGGGGGTGTTTGGACTTGCTCTCCGCCAACTTTGCTGACCGCATGCACAGCGAAACCAACGACATCTTGCAACTGCTGCGTGGTGTCGTGCAAGCGGCCCCACCTGCGCAACTGGCCCTGGAGGACTATCCCCACATCCAGCCCCAGCTGGACATTGCCCTGCCTCACCTGCGCCAAGCCAGCCAGCAAGGCCAGCACGGCGTGAATTTTTTCATTCATGGCAGCCCCGGCACGGGCAAAACCGAATTGGCCCGCACCCTGGCTGCGGCCTTGGGGTGTGAGCTGTTTGAAGTGGCCAGCGAAGACAGTGATGGCGACCCCATCAATGCCGAACGGCGTTTGCGTGCTTTGCAAGCGGCACAAAGCTTTTTCAGCCAGCGCCGGGCGCTATTGATGTTTGATGAAGTCGAAGATGTTTTTAACGATAGCGTCCACCCACTGGGGGGCAAAAGCACCGCCCAGCAGCGCAAGGCCTGGGTCAATCGCATGCTGGAAAGCAACCCGATGCCCACCTTGTGGCTCTCAAACAGCGGGGCGCTGGATGCGGCCTTTATCCGCCGCTTTGATATGGTGTTTGAGTTGCCCGTACCGCCGCAAAGTCAGCGCCTGCGCATCATCGACCAGCAGTGCCAAGGCTTGTTGGACAGCCCAGCGATGCACCGCATGAGTCAGTCTGAGCACTTGGCCCCTGCCGTCGTGGCCCGGGCGGCCAAAGTGGTGCGCAGCATGCAGGCGTGCCTCCTCGCGCAAGACCACAAGCAAACACCATGCCCTGCCGTGGCGCTAGAGCGCTTGGTCAATAACACCCTGCAAGCCCAGGGCCACCCCAGTTTGCAGCGCCAAGCAGCCAACCAACTGCCCCAGGTGTACGACCCGGCCTTCATCCATGCCGATGCTGACCTGGCCGCCATTGCCCAAGGCATCGCCACGCATAAAAGCGCCCGCTTGTGTCTGTACGGGCCACCAGGTACCGGTAAAACCGCTTATGGCCGCTGGCTGGCGCAGCAGCTGGATATGCCACTGCTGGTCAAGCAGGCCTCTGATCTGCAATCGATGTGGGTGGGGGAATGCGAGAAAAACCTTGCCCACGCCTTTCGTGCCGCCGAACAGGATGGTGCGCTGCTGTTGATCGACGAGGTGGACGGTTTTTTGCAAGACCGCCGTGGCGCACAGCGCAGTTGGGAAGTGAGCCAAGTCAATGAAATGCTCACGCAAATGGAAAGCTTCAGCGGCGTATTCATCGCCACCACCAATTTGATGCACGGGCTGGATCAGGCCGCGCTGCGGCGCTTTGACCTGAAAGTGAAACTCGATTTTTTGCGCCCTGAGCAAGCCTGGGCGCTGCTGCTGCGCCACTGTGCGCAGCTGGGGTTGGCCACGCCTGGCAGTTCTGAGCAATCCCGCCTGGCACGGCTGCGCTATGTCACACCTGGGGATTTTGCGGCGGTGCTGCGCCAGGGGCGGTTCAGGCCGCTGGCCGATGCGGCGGCGCTGGTGGCGCAGTTGGAGGCGGAGTGTGCCTTGAAGGAGGGAGCGAAAGGGGTGATGGGGTTTGTGTGAGCCGCCTCACAGGTCGGTAAAATGAATCTGATTGCAAAAACAATAGCATTTAAAAACACAGGGACAAGCACATGACCATCCAAGCCACTGGGGTGAGCGCCATCAGCATCGGCGACCTGCTAGAGCAAAACCTGCGCATTCCTCAATACCAGCGCCCCTACAGTTGGCAACCCGCCACCGCTTTGCAATTGCTCGATGACTTGAGGGATGCACAGGCCAGCAAGGGACAAGCCCCTTATGTGCTGGGCGCGGTCATTCTTCATGCGCGTGCGGGCTGGCTCGATGTGGTCGATGGCCAGCAAAGGTTGCTGACCTTGAAGATGATTTTTGCCATCCTTCAATCTGACCACGCCCTGGCCCTAGACAAAGCGGCTGACAACAATCCGGTCAAACTGGTTTGGCAGGCGCTTGAGCAGAAATTGGCAAGGCTGGATGGGAAGGGAAAAGACGATCTTCTGGACTTCATCCGCACCCGCTGCCAGTTGGTGCGCATCGTGACCGACGATGTGGATGAAGCCTTTCGGGTGTTCGATTCCCAAAATTACCGAGGCAAGCCACTGGCCCCCCACGATCTGCTCAAGGCCTACCACCTGCGCGAGATGCGGGGCGAATCGACGGCAATGCAAGCGGCTGTGGTGCAAGCCTGGGAATCGGTCGATGACAAACAACTCAACCGGCTGTTCTCCACCTTTCTGTACCGCATTGCCTGCTGGTCGCGTGGCAAGAGTGCGCCGGGATTTTCGATACACGATATTGGAATGTTCAAGGGCATTTCGCCTAAAGCCCGCAGTGGATTTTTGCTGCCCAGCGAACGCTATCACCTGGCAGCGCAAGCCGCGATGCCGCTTTTAACGGCCTGGATCCCCTCGACGGAGCACGATGTCCGGGACGCAGGCCGCAGCCGTTTCCAACTGGATGCCCCGCCAATTGCAGGCCGCCCTTTTTTCGAAATGGTGTCGTTCATGCTCCAGGAATTGGCGGCGCTGGAAAAAGAGGCCAAGGAATATGTGGGTGCGTTTGATGACTCGCAAAGCCGCTATCGCTATGTCTATGAGCTGTTCATCGCTGCGCTGCTGTATTTCACCAATAAATGCGGCACCCACGAATTCAGGCAGGCGCGCGACACCTTGTTTACCTGGGCCTATGCCTTGCGTGTGACCATGACCCGCGTGCAATTTGCCTCTGCCGACAACCGGGCGCGGGGCAAGGATGCTGCATCGCCCTTCGTCCTCATGCGCAACACCGCCCCAGTGCAGGCACTCAGACAACTTTCCGTGCAGCTCAAGCCACCCCACGCAGAACACGAAAAAGCCCTTGTGGCCTTTATTACCAAGACAAATACACCATGAGTACCAACGCAATGAAGCCCGATGCATTGAAACCCGAGTTGCTGACAGTGGATGAACTATTCAGCCATGGCAACGTGTACACCGTGCCGATCTATCAGCGCAACTACGCTTGGCGGGCAGCGCAGATTGAACAGCTCATCAGCGATATTCAAGATGCGGCAATGGGCCATGAGAGCAGCTATTTCTTGGGCAACCTCGTCGTCACACCAAGAGCCAAGCCCAACGATTTTGAAGTGATTGACGGCCAACAGCGCCTGACCACGCTGTACTTGCTCCTGAGCTTTTTGGAGCATGACGGCACTCACCCATACGACCGCCATAAAGGTCGGCTGCAATATGAATCACGGGCGCGCGCTTCAGAGGCGCTGCGGCGGGTGGGGCAGGCATCCTATCGAGACGGCAGGCAGGTGCAAGATTCTTTGACTGAGGAAGATGGCGGTATCCATGAGGGCTTCAATATCATCCACCAAACCATTGAAACAAAATTTCGTGACCCGGTCAGCCGGGGGCAGTTTGCCGAGTTCTTGCGTTTCAAAGTCACCGTGGTGCGTGCATCGCTGCCGCCGACAACCGACCTGAACCGCTATTTCGAGATCATGAATACACGCGGCCAGCAGTTGCTGCAGGTGGATATTGTCAAAGCGCGACTGATGAGCAAGCTGCCGGATGCCGAGCGTGCCGGTTTTGCCTGGATTTGGGATGCCTGTGCCGACATGGACACTTACGTACAAATGTCATTGGCCCGGGGCGATACAGGCTTGCGCAGCACGATCTTTGGCGATGACTGGTGCTGGCTGGTGCCCACGGACTTCAACGCACTGCTCCGTATGCGTTCGCAATTCGATGCCTCTACCTCTACCTTTGCAGCAGTCGCGGCCTTGTCGCTGGAGGGCGCATTGCAAAAATACGCCCAGGCCCATGTGCAGGAATCCAGCGTTGATGAAGGCAACGAGCGTTTTCGCTCCACCATCGAATTTCCAGTTTTTCTGCTGCATGTCTTAAAGGTCAAAAATGGCCAGGGTGATGAAAACGAAGGGCAGCTCGACGACAAGCACCTGATTGCATCGTTCACCAATGCCATGCCCACAGATCATGAGGCGCAATGGGTGCGGGACTTCGCTTTTACCTTGCTCAAATGCCGCAATCTTTTTGATGCTTTCATTTTGAAGCGCCAGTTCACGACCAGCACCGACAGTGAAGAGGGCGACTGGTCTTTGCAGCGATTAAAGAAAAACACCAGCAGTGCGACACCGGGTTATGTGCATACCTTCCGGACAGACACTGCAACCGATGAGCCCGACACTGCAACCCACGATGCACTGCTGCTGCAGTCCATGCTGCGCATCACCTAC
>DAIQRN010000529.1:0-1626 GCA_036786185.1 Acidovorax sp.
CGGTGCGGGTCGCGCTCCAGGTAGGTGCGGTCCTTGAAGGTGCCGGGCTCGCCTTCGTCAATGTTGACGGCCATCAGGCGCGGGACGGGTTGCTCCCGAACAATCCGCCACTTGCGCCCCGCCGGAAAGCCCGCACCGCCCAGGCCGCGCAGGCCCGAGTCCTCCATGGCGGCCAGCACGGCCTCGGCATCCCGCTCGCCGTTGACCAGCGCGGCGGCCAGTTGGTAGCCACCGTGCGCGCGGTAGGTGGCAAGGTCGGTGTGGGCCGCCAAGGGCTGCGCGAAGATGCTTTTCTCCGCCCACGCGGCAGGATCAAAATTGATAGCTGCTTGCGCAGGTTTATCAAGCGCTAGAGCACGATTTGGCTTCAAAGTCACGGTCTCCAGCACGGCATCCACCGTGGCGTGCGGCACGGGCAACTGGTGCACCACGGCCACGGGCGCCTGCTCGCAGCGGCCCACGCAGGGCACGGCCTGCAGTTGCACGTCGCCTTGGCCCGCGGCGCGCAAGCGCTCGGGCAGCGCGGCCAACAGCTCGCGCGCACCGGCCAGGTGGCAGCTCAGGCTGTCGCACACGCGCAGCACCAGGCGCGGGGCCACAGCGTCGTCACCGCGCACGATCTCGAAGTGGTGGTAGAAGCTGGCCACCTCGTACACCTCGGCCATCGGCAGATTCATCTGCCGGGCCAGCGCCACCAGGTGCCGGTCGTGCAGCACGCCAAAGTGGTCGTTCAGGCCATGCAGGTATTCAATGAGCAGGTCGCGCCGGTAGCCACCGGCCGGGCGCGGGCCCAGCCGTTCGGCCACCTCGGCCATGGCAGCGTCTTCGGGCTGGCGCCCCTTGAGGCGGCTTTTGCGGCGGATGCGCTCGCGCATGTCGTTGACGGACACGGCGGCCACGGTGGGGGCTTCGGGGGCAAGGTGCATGGACCGGGGGCGTAGGGCCTTGTTTTGTATGAAATCGCCTGCATAGGGCGCGCGGGGCCGCCGCAGTGTCGGCCAGGTCCGCCAGGTGCGTCAAATTGCGGATGCACATGGGTCCATCACAAAAACAAATGAAACAGCCGAAAAGGCGTTGGCCTGCGAATCAATCGCCGCCGCCACAGCGCGCAGCTCTCACTGTGCGGCCAGCAATCCGCTGTGCGCCGTGGCGTGCCGCAGCCAGTTGGCATCCTGCGCCAGCGCCAGGGCCGCATCGAGCGCGCGCGTGGGCTGCACCTGGCGGTGCGACATGAAACCGATGGGGGTTTTGAGCACGGGGCCCGTCAGGGGCAGCGCCTCCAGCCCGTCGTGGCCCCGCACGGCATCGACCAATGCGCCGGGCAGCACGCTGCACAGATTGCCCGCCACCACGCTCAGGGCCAGGGTCAGCACCGAATCGGTTTCCATGGCGGGGCGCACCGCGCTCCCCGCGCTGCGAAAGGCGCCATCGACCAAACTGCGGTTGTGCATCTCGGGGGTGAGCAGGCACAGCGGCAGCGCCGCCGCGTCGGCCCAAGCCATGGGGGGCCGATCTGCAGCCCGCGCGGCGAACCTTTGGTCGGGCGCGACGCGCGGCGCAGCAGAAAGTAATGCTCCACATACTGCGGCCAGGCCCGCAGCGGGCCGCCGCGTGCGGGCATGCGTT
>DAIQRN010000530.1:0-1625 GCA_036786185.1 Acidovorax sp.
CACCCGCCCAAAATTTTACGCTAGAGGGTAGATTTCTGTAAACGTATGGATATATGTTTTTGGCATTTTCCCCTTTGTTGTCAGTAAGTTACCGCAACGATAGGAGATGACTGGAAACCTTCAAAAATTCGATTCCGGCGGACTCCGTTTCCGCCAAGATAAGCCCTGAGCAACAAAATTGCTCAGGGTTTTTTCGTTTGCATCTCCATCTGCGCATTGAGGCAGTATCGACAGCATCCCGTCATCCCAGTACTTGGGATATTGAAGCCAGGACGCATGCCATCTTGTGGACAGCTGACCCCAACCTACGGTGAATTTGAGGCGTGAGGGCCCTGATATAAGCAACGGTGTTCCCTCGCCCGCGACCAAGTACCAGGGCGATCTGCAAAAGGTCACCAAAATGCGCTCCGAACCTTGTGCGGACTGGTTTGAAGACGTTCACAGCGTGTTCTTGTAGATCTTGCCGTCTTTCATGACCAATTTCAGATTTTTCTCAGGGTCCGCCAAGAAGTCCAGACCCATGGAGGGATTGCCATCCACAACCAAGAGGTCTGCCCATGCTTTGGGTGCTATGCGCCCCACCACCCCAGGGTATGGATTGCGGGCACCCGACAAAGCTAGCAAATCACCGTTGACTCCAGTAGCCTGGCCTAGCAGCTTCAATGGGTCGTAAAAACGCGTCAACTTGGCAAGTTGCCGACCTTGTGAACCGGTGTTTCTGGGGTTGAACAGCATGTCTGTGCCCCAGCCTGTCTTGATCCCGTATTTTTGCGCCAAGGCATAGGCCTGCACCGTTCCCTCGGCCACTTGTTTTTGGCTGGCACGGCGGGCGGGGTCGGGGTAGACGTTGCTGTCCTCGTCCTGCAAAAAGGGCTGCAAGCTCCACCACACGCCTTCGTCGCGCATCATGCGCACGCTGGCTTCATCTGCCAGCTGGCCATGTTCGATGCATTTCACACCTGCGCGGATGGAACGTTGAATGCCCTTCGGGGTGTAGACATGCGCCATCACATAGGTGTTCCAGTCACTGGCAACTTCAACACCAGCGCGCAGTTCGCGTTCGGAGAACTGGGTGCTGTCCAGCGGGTCGTACATGGATGCAACACCGCCACCGGCCAGCATCTTGATTTGCGACGCACCCAGCATCAATTGCTCGCGCACCCGGCGCATCACTTCTGTTTCTCCGTCCGCGATCATGGCGATTCCGGCGCTTTCAACCAGGCTCAATGGTGCATTGGGTGCGCGAGGAAGATCGCTACGCAGCCGAAAGTCTCCATGTCCTGAAGTTTGCGAAATCATGGCCCCACTGGGGAAGATTCGAGGGCCGTCCACGATGCCTTCATCAATGGCGCGCTTGAGGGCAAATGCGGGGCCGCCTGGGTCTCGCACCGAGGTGAAACCACGCATCAGAGTGCGTTGCGCCTCTTTGGCGGCCACAAGGTAGAGATAGCCCAGGTCTGCCGATACAGCCGCCAGCTGCGAGATGCCTGCGAGCATGGTGTGCCAGTGCACATCAATCAAGCCGGGCATCAGCAGCTTGCCTTGGCAATCCAGCACCTGAGCGCCTTCTACGGCGGTAGACGCCGGTAGAAGGCGCTCAGGTGCTGGATTGCCAAGGCAAGCTG
>DAIQRN010000120.1:0-7178 GCA_036786185.1 Acidovorax sp.
GCCGAAGACGGCGCCGTGATCGGCAAGTTCGTGGCCGCTGGCCTGAACTTCTTTGTGTCCACCTCGTTCTCCAAGAGCTTCAGCCTGTACGGCGAGCGCGTGGGCGGCCTGTCGGTGCTGTGCGCCGACAAGGAAGAAGCCTCGCGCGTGCTGAGCCAGCTCAAGATCGTGATCCGCACCAACTACTCCAACCCGCCCATCCACGGGGGCGCAGTGGTGGCCGCTGTGCTGAACAACCCCGAGCTGCGCGCGCTGTGGGAAAAGGAACTGGCCGAAATGCGCGTGCGCATCAAGGCCATGCGCCAGAAGCTGGTCGATGGCCTCAAGGCTGCGGGCGTGAAGCAGGACATGAGCTTCATCACCACCCAGATCGGCATGTTCAGCTACTCCGGCCTGTCCAAGGACCAGATGGTGCGCCTGCGCAATGAGTTCGGTGTGTATGGCACCGACACCGGCCGCATGTGCGTGGCGGCCCTGAACAGCAAGAACATCGACTACGTCTGCCAGGCCATTGCCAAGGTGATGTAAGCCTTCGCGCTGCCCCCGCAAAAAACCGCCTCAGGGCGGTTTTTTTATGGTCTTTTTGGCCCCTAGCGCTTATCCATCAAGCGCTGGCAGCTATTGTTTTTGATATTCAACCCCACAACACCGACCGCATCGAGATCGACGCGGACTGGTAGCCGGTGTTGAAAAAGCGCGGCATCTCGCTCGCATGCACCGCCCCTGCGGCGTACAGCAGCGGCAGGTAATGCTCGTGCGTGGGGTGCGCCTGCCGGGCCACGGGGCCCAGTTTTTGAAAATCCTGCAGAGCCCCCAGCTCACCCTTCTTGATCTGGTCCTGCACCACGGTGTCGAACTCGGCCGCCCAGTCGTAGGCCTCGTTGGCCGCCGTGCCGCGGCGGGTGAGCCGCAGGTTGTGCACCACGTTGCCGCTGCCCACGATGAGAACGCCCCGCTCGCGCAGGCTTTTCAGCTGCTGGCCCAGCGCATAGTGCTCGGCCGGGGCACGGCTGTAGTCCATGCTGAGCTGCAACACGGGGATGCTTGCCTGGGGAAACATGGGCTTGAGCACCGACCAGGTGCCGTGGTCCAGCCCCCACTCGCTGTCATCCACACCCAGCGCCGCGCCCGTGGCGGGAGATGTGAGCGTCTGCGCCAGGCTGCGCGCCACGGCGGGCGCCCCCGGTGCGGGGTACTGTTGGTCAAACAGCGCCTGCGGAAAGCCGCCAAAGTCGTGGATGGTCTTGGGGCTGGCCATGCCGGTCAGCTGCCAGCCGCCGCGCGTGAGCCAGTGGGCCGACACGCACAGGATGAGCTGCGGCGGGGCCGCGCGCGCCAGCAGCTCGGTACCCATGGCCTGCCAGCTACGGCGCCACGCGTTGTCCTCGATGGCGTTCATGGGGCTGCCGTGGCCCACAAACAGCACCGGCATGCGCGGCGACGGCTGCAGGGATTGCAGCAAGGACGCGGCTGCGGCGCTGTTCAATGAAGTCATGAGCGCTCCCGGAAAAGCGGCCAGGCCCGCCAGGGCGGCCAAAGAGGTTCTGCGTTGCATCGACGGTGGAGCGTAACAAGTTATGTATAACGCAGGGAGAGAGCACCTCGGCCCGCCCAAGTTCCGTGCAGGCCGCCACTCACCAAGCCATCACACCCCAGAACGCCACATGACCATTCCCCAGCCCCTGCGCCATACCCGCGTCCTCAGCCTGGCGCTCAACCTTCCCGGCCCCGCCGCCCTGATGCGCTGCGCGCGCCTGGGCGCCGAGTGCACCAAGCTCGAACCACCGCCCGCCCCCGGCCACCCCAGCGCCGACCCCATGGGCATCTACAGCCCGGCCGCCTACGCCACCCTGCACCAGGGCGTGCGCGTGGTGCACGCCCACCTCAAGACGGCCGAGGGCCAGGCTGCGCTGCACGCCGAACTGGCCCGCACCGATGTGCTGATCACCTCGTTCCGCCCCTCGGCGCTGGCCAAACTGGGACTGGGCTGGGAGGCGTTGCAAGCGCAATACCCACGCCTGTCGCTGGTGCGCATCGTGGGCGCAGCAGCCGAGCGCGCCGAGGAGCCCGGCCATGATCTCACCTACCTGGCCGACGCCGGGCTGGTTACCGGCACCGAAATGCCCCCCACGCTGTACGCCGACATGGGCGGCGCCCTGATGGCCAGCGAAGCCGTGCTGCAGGCGCTGCTGGAGCGCGCCCACACTGGCAGCGGCGTGTGCATCGAAGTTGCCCTGGCCGACGCCGCCGCCTGGCTGGCCCAGCCGCGCGACTGGGGCCTGACCACGCCCGACGGCGACGTGGGCGGCCACCACGCGGGCTACCGCATCTACCCCTGCGCCGATGGCCGCGTGGCCGTGGCCGCGCTGGAGCCGCACTTTGCCGCCCGCCTGTGCGCGGCGGCGGGCCTGCCCGCCACGGGCGATGCCGAGGTGCTGCGCGCACCGGCCACGCACCAGGCTGTGGCCAGCTTCCTGCGCGGGCAGACGCGCGCGCAGCTCGATGCGCTGGCCGTGGCGCAGGACATTCCGCTGCACACGCTGGCGTGACCCACAGGCCGATGCGAAAGCAGGGCTCCCCCGTCCTGGCCCTGGTTTGCGTGGCGGGCTGGATCGCGTTGCTGGCCTGGGGCGTCTGGACCCGGCAACTACCGCCCTGGGGTTGGACACTGGGGGCCCTGCTGGCCGTGAACCTGCTCACATTCTGGGTCTATGCCGCCGACAAGAACGCCGCCCGGCACGGACGCTGGCGCGTGCCCGAGAAGCACCTGCACCTGCTCAGCCTGCTGGGCGGCTGGCCGGGGGCCTGGCTGGCCCAGCAGGCGATGCGCCACAAGTCCAGCAAGCGCGCGTTTCGCGGGGTGTACTGGCTCACGGTGGTGCTGCACTGCGCCGCGCTCATAGCGTGGGTGACAGGCTGGCTGCGCTGACGGGCGCTTTAGCACCCAACAGATTACTTCTATTTTGATAGCTACCAGCGCTTTACCCATAAGCGCTGGAGCCACCTTTTATTCATATTTCTCCACGCTGCTGACGCCCAGAAGGCCCGCTGGCCTACAGACGCAGCGCCCGGTGGCCGCTCCAATCAGGTGGTTGAAACACCTCGGGAGAAGCCCATGAAACCCCTTGTTCTCGACTCGACCATGACCAATATGGGCGGCGTCTTTTACCCCACGGGCCATGTGTTCGCCCTGTTCCCCAACGAAGACTGCGTGCGCCAGGCCGCCACCGCACTGCAGGCGGCCGGGCATGTCGGCGAACTGGCCTACGCCAGCCCCGAGGTCATCCTGCAGGAGATCGTGCACACCCTGGGCACGGCCGACGCACCCCTGCCCTCCGTGGGCGCCGAGGGCGACATGGTGCGCCGCATCGCCGATCTGGCGGGCAGCGGCCACCACGGCCTGCTGGCCCAGATCACCGGCCAGGACGACACCAACCGGCTGGTGGCCGCCATCACGCCAGAAGGCGCGGTCACGGCTTTTCACTACCGCACCTTCGTCATCGAAGACCTGATCACGCCCCCCGCCCAGAACGGCGCCACGCAATCGGTCCTGATGGGCACCCACGCGGCATCTTGACGGGCCCGGACAACACCCCCTGCAGCCCTCCGCCAGACTGTGCAAGCATCCGTAACACGATCGCTATATAGTGCACAACACCCGCACTGACGGACCGCCGGACGCCTGCCCAGGCCAGCCTCGGCGCCCTCAGAGCGCGGCCCGACAACCAACTTGGCGAACAGGCGGGAGAACGGTCCATGGATGGTGTGTTGCAGCCAGGCGAGCGAAGACCCGTGCAGCTGACATTGCGGCTCACCTGGCCCTTCATCGTGATGGTGCTGCTGCTGGCCGCCTGCGCCACCGCCAGCCTGTACGTGCTGTCCACGGTGCGCGGCTTCATCGCTGGCGAAAGCCTGTGGTCCAAGGGGCAGAAGGACGCCATCTACTACCTGGGCCAGTACGCGGACAATGGCTCGCCCCAGGCATTCACGCTGTTCACGCAGGCCATTGATATTCCGCTGGGGGACCGGGCCGCCCGCCTGGCCCTGCAACCGGGGCAGATACAGGTCGATCTGGCGCGCGAAGGTTTTTTGCGCGGAGGCAACCATCCGCAGGACATCGACGGCCTCATCTGGCTGCTGCGCTACTTCCACGATTTCGACATCGTGAAAAAGCCGGTCCAGCATTGGCTGGTGGGGGACGAATACATCCATGCGCTGCGCGAACTGTCCCACCAGATCCGCCAGGCGACCGAGCGGGGAGCGGTGGACGACGCCACGCGCGCACAGTGGCAAACCGCCATCCGAGACATCAATGCGGGCGCGACCCCCGCCGCCCGCGCCTTCAGCGAGGCCCTGGGAGACAGCTCGCGCCGCATCGTGGCGCTGCTGATGTGGGCCAACATCGGCATCGCGGTCACCCTGATCCTGCTGACGCTGTGGCACACCCACACCCTGCTGGCACAGCGCCGCCGCGTGGAGCAGGCGCTCAGCGCAGAACGCGAGCAGGCGCGCACCACGCTCACCGCCATCGGCGACGGGGTGGTGACGACCAACATCCAGGGCGAAGTGATGTACATGAACCCGGCGGCCGAGCAGCTGCTGGCCTGCAGCGCCCAGCAGGCCATTGGAAAACCGCTGAACGAGGCCCTGAAGTTCGGTGGCGAAGACCCCGGCACGCAGACCGCCGAGACGCTCATCGAGCAGATACTGCGGCAGGTCAGCCAGGGCGCGCAGGACGACATCAACCGCACCATCGTGCGCCCCGACCAGACCGCCGTGCCGGTGAAGCTGGTGGGCTCGCCCATCCAGCACCAGGGCACCGTGACCGGCGCGGTGCTGGTACTGCACGACGTCACGCGCGAGCAGCACTACGTGGAACAGCTCTCCTGGCAGGCCAGTCACGACGCGCTGACGGGCCTGGTCAACCGGCGCGAGTTCGAGCACCGGCTCGATACCCTGCTCAGCCACCCGCGCCAGCCGGGCCGGGAGGGTTCCCTGCTCTACGTGGACATGGACCAATTCAAGCTCATCAACGACACCTGCGGCCACCAGGCGGGCGACGAGATGCTGCGCGAAGTCTGCCGCATGCTGCAAAGCCACCTGCGCGAGGGCGACACGCTGGCGCGGTTGGGCGGGGACGAGTTCGGCATCCTGCTCAAGGACTGCCCCGCCGGGCCCTCGGCGCGCATCGCCGAACAGCTGCGCCAGGCCGGCCAGGACCTGCGGCTGGCGTGGGAGGGCCAGCATCTGACAACCGGCCTCTCCATCGGCATGGTGCAGCTCATCCCCGCGCTAACGTCCATACAGGAGGCCATGCGCGTGGCCGACATGGCCTGCTACCGCGCCAAGGAGGGCGGCCGCAACCGGGTGTTCATCTACCAGCCCGAGGACATCGAGATAACCCGGCGCGAAGGCGACATGGACTGGGTGCGGCGCCTGCGCCTGGCGCTGGAGAACGACCGCTTTGTGCTGCACGCGCAGGCCATCGGCGCGCTGCAGGCGCACGCCGAAGAGGGTTTGCACATGGAGGTGCTACTGCGGCTGCGCGCGGAAGACGGCCAGCTCGTGGCGCCCGGCATCTTTATCCCGGCCGCCGAGCACTACGGAATGATGCCGTCCATCGACCGCTGGGTGATCCGGCACACGCTGCAGGCGCTGGCGCAGCACCAGCGCACACCGGGCGCCCGGCCGCTGCACACCTGCGCCATCAACCTGTCGGGCACCAGCCTGGGCGACGACAGCCTGCTCAAGTACATCCGCACCACGCTCACCGAATCCGGGCTGGACCCCGCTCTGCTGTGCTTCGAAATCACCGAGACCAGCGCGATCTCGCACCTGCCCAACGCCGTGCGCCTGATGAAGGAGCTGCAGCAGCTGGGCTGCCGGTTCGCGCTCGACGACTTCGGCGCGGGCATGTCGTCCTTCACCTACCTCAAGCACCTGCCGGTCAACTACCTCAAGATCGACGGCGCCTTCGTGAAAGACATGCTGCAGGACCCCACCAGCCGTGCCATGGTGGAAATGATCCACCGCATCGGCCATTTGATGGGCAAGCAGACCATCGCCGAGTTCGCCGAAAGCCCCGCCATCGTGGATGCGCTGCAGCGCATCGGCGTGGACCATGCCCAGGGCTACGCGGTGGCGCGGCCCCTTCCGCTGGGCGAATGCCTGGGGCAGGCCGGACCTCCGGTGGACGGCGCCGCGCTCCCGGGCACGCGGCGCGCTGCCTGATGCTGGGCCAGCGCCCTAGCGCGCCTTTTTCTTGAAGCTGGGCTTGGCCACCCCTGTGCCCGTGGCGCCCGTCACACGCGGGGGCAGGCCCGTGTGCTGGGTCAGCACCCGCCCCTTGGTGGGTTGTGCGGGCGTTGAGTTCTTGCGCCGCGCGCCCTGGTAGCCACCGTCCGTCAGCGGCTGGAAGGTCGGGATCAGGTGGTGCTTGCCGTTGCCGATCAGGTCGGCGCGGCCCATGCTTTTGAGCGCATCGCGCAGCAGGGGCCAGTTGTTGGGGTCGTGGTAGCGCAGGAAGGCCTTGTGCAGGCGCCGGCGCTTTTCGCCGCGCACGATGTCCACCGTCTCGCTGTCGCGCGTGATCTTGCGCAGCGGGTTCTTATTGCTGTGGTACATGGCCGTGGCCGTGGCCATGGGGCTGGGGTAGAAGGTCTGCACCTGGTCGGCGCGGAAACCGTTCTTCTTCAGCCAGATGGCGAGGTTCATCATGTCCTCGTCGCTCGTGCCAGGGTGGGCGGCGATGAAGTACGGGATGAGGAACTGCTTCTTGCCCGCCTCTTCGCTGAACTTCTCGAACAGCTGCTTGAACTTGTCATAGCTGCCGATGCCCGGCTTCATCATCTTGGTCAGCGGCCCCTGCTCGGTGTGCTCGGGCGCGATCTTGAGGTAGCCGCCCACATGGTGCTGCACCAGCTCCTTCACGTACTCGGGCGACTTCACGGCCAGGTCGTAGCGCAGGCCCGAGCCAATGAGGATCTTTTTGATGCCCTTCAAGGCGCGGCCACGGCGGTAGATCTTGATCAGCGGGTCGTGGTTGGTGGTCAGGTTCTGGCAGATGCCGGGATAGACGCAGCTGGGCTTGCGGCAGGCGGCTTCAATCTCAGGTGAACGGCAACCCAGGCGGTACATGTTGGCCGTGGGGCCGCCCAGGTCGCTGATGGTGCCGGTGA
>DAIQRN010000121.1:0-7177 GCA_036786185.1 Acidovorax sp.
AGCTAAAAAATCCCTCAAGCGCACCTTGATTGGCAAGGTGGTCAGCGACAAGCGTAACAAGACCGTGACCGTGCTGATCGAGCGCCGTGTGAAGCACGAGCTCTACGGCAAGATCGTTGCCAAGTCGAGCAAGTACCACGCGCACGACGAAAACAACGAGTACAAGCTGGGCGACACGATCGAAATCACCGAGAGCCGCCCGCTCTCCAAGACCAAGAATTGGGTGGCTACCCGCTTGGTGCAAAAGGCTGGCCTGGTGTAACAACCCTGCCTGCAACCCGGGGCAAAACCCCGGGCGGCAAAGCCCTTCAAAACGACCCACAATGTGGGTCGTTTTGCTTTGTGGGCCCTCTTTTCAGCCCCGGGCAGATCGCGGGCCTGATCCCCCATCCATCACCCCATTCCTAGGAGAGCGCAATGATCAAAGTCGGTGACACCCTGCCAGCCAGCACGCTGATGGAGTATTCGGAAGTCGAAGGCGAGGGCTGCAGCATTGGCCCCAACCCCGTGCCGGTGGACAAGGCCACGGCGGGCAAGACGATTGCCCTGTTTGCACTGCCTGGCGCCTTCACGCCCACCTGCTCGGCCAAGCACGTGCCGGGCTACCGGGACAAGGTGGCCGAGTTCAAGGCCGCCGGTGTAGACGAGATCTGGTGTGTGAGCGTGAACGACGCCTTCGTGATGGGCGCCTGGGCGCGCGACCAGAAGACCGAAGGCAAGGTGCGCATGCTGGCCGACGGCGACGCTGTGTTTGCCAAGGCCACGGGCCTCACGCTGGACCTGAACGGCAAGGGCCTGGGCCTGCGCAGCAACCGCTACTCGATGCTGGTCAAGGACGGTAAGGTGGTCACGCTGAACGTGGAGGCGCCCGGCAAGTTCGAGGTCAGCGACGCGGAGACGCTGCTGGCCCAGATGCGGGTTTGATTGCAATCAAATTGATAGCTGCTAGCGCTTGATGCGTAAGCGCTAGAGGCCAAAAACACTTAAAAAATATCAGCCTTGAGGTAATGCGCCCCCGCAATCGGGTTGTGGTAGTAGGGCGGGATTTCCTCAAACCCCAGGTCGGTATAGAGCGCGCGGGCCGACTCCATGTCGTCCAGCGTGTCGAGCAGCACGCAGGCATAGCCCGCCTGCCGTGCGCGGTCCAGCATGGCCTCGGCCAGTTCGCGCCCCAGCCCAAAGCCCCGGAAGGCCTTGCGCACAAACAGGCGTTTCATCTCGCTGGCGTTGGGGTAGTCGGCGCTGTCCAGCGGCCGCAGGGCGCAGCAGCCCGCGATGGCGCCCTCGACCTGGGCCAGCAGCAGGGCGCCGCGCGGCTCGGCGTAGTCGCCGGGCAGGCTGGCCAGTTCGGCGTCGAAATCCTGAAAGCACAGGTCCACGCCGAGCGTGCTGGCGTATTCGCGGAAGATGTCGCGGACCTCCTGCATCTCGGCGTCCGAGGTGGGGGTCAGCAGGGTGACGGAAGGCTTGTCCAAAACTCAGAGGGTAAAACGGCGAAAGCCGCAGTGTAGCGACTCCGCTCAGAACGCCGCCGCGCCCGCCAGCGTGGAGACCCACCAGGCCAGGGCCCCGCTGGCGGCCAGCACCACCAGGGCCAGGGCCCGGCTGGCCGCGTCATCGCGCGACGGGGTGGCCGGGGCGGGCAGCGTCTTGTCGCCATGCACCATGGGCCGCACCAGGCGCTCGCGCCGCACCAGCACATAAAACAGAACGGCCAGCAGGTGCAGCGCCACCAGGCCCATCACGAGGTATTGGCCGATCTCCTTGTGGTAGCCGGTGGCCTGGCCCACGACGGCGTTGGAGACAAAGCGTGTCAGCGGCCCGGCAAAGGCGATTTCATCGTCGCTGAGCAGGCCGGTGGCCACCTGCGCCACCAGCACGGCCAGCATGCCAAAGACCGACAGGGCGCCCAGCGGGTTGTGGCCCACGCCGTCCTCGGGGTGCGCCACACCTTTCAGGTAGCCCAGCAGCCGCGAGGGTGAATACACAAAGGCCGCAAACCGCGACCAGCGCCCGCCAACCAGCCCCCACACGATGCGAAACACCAGCAGCGCCAGCACTGCATACCCCAGCCGGAAATGCCATTCCATGGCGCCACCGCCCACCTTGGCCGTGACGACCAGCGCGACCACGCAGCCGGCCAGCGCCCAGTGAAACAAGCGGGTGGGAAGGTCCCAGATGCGGACGATGTGCTGTGGCTGCGTCATGGTGGGCGTGGGTAGTCGGTGGGGTGGTGGGTGAATGGGCGCATTGTGCGGGATGCCGTCTGCTTGAATGCCACGCGGGGTTATCGCAGCGCAAATGGCGCCAAACCGGCATACTGCCTGCGCCGGGAACCCGCTGGCGATCCTGCCCGCCCGGCCCGTGCTCCAACCCCACGACCCAAAGGAAGTTTCATGAAAGCCCTTGCCGCGTTCACCCTGGCTGCCGCCACCCTCTGCCTGTCCGCGCCTGCCTCCGCCCAGTTTGCCAAGGCCGAGGACGCCATCAAGTACCGCCAGAGCGCGCTGTTCGTGATGGGCCAGCATTTCAGCCGCCTGGGTGCCATGGCCAATGGCCGTATTCCGTTCGACGCCAAGGCCGCACAGGAAAACGCCGACGTGGTGGCCGACATGGCCAAGCGGCCCTGGGCCGGTTTTGGCGCGGGCACCGACAAGGGCGCACCCACCAAGGCCCTGCCCGAGGTCTGGACCGAGCAGGCCAAGTTCAAGGACCATGCCGACAAACTGCAGGTCGAGACAGTCAAGCTGGCCGCCGCGACCAAGACGGGCAGCCTGGACAACCTCAAGACCGCCTTTGGCGCCACGGCCAGCAGCTGCAAGGCCTGCCACGACAATTTCCGAGGCAAGTAAGGGGGACGACGTCAGCGCGGCGTCCCTGGCCTGGGCCGCGCCAGTCGCGCCTGTATGCTACTCAAATTATAGCTATCAGCGCTTGCTGCATAAGCGCAAAAGGCCGATTTCATTGAAATCGGCCTTTTCTTTTGGAAGGTGGCGAAAGCGGCTCAGGTCTCGGCCA
The DNA here is from genome assembly GCA_036786185.1 of Acidovorax sp. Lineage (GTDB taxonomy): Bacteria > Pseudomonadota > Gammaproteobacteria > Burkholderiales > Burkholderiaceae_C > Acidovorax. The sequence continues at coordinate 3,019 of DAIQRN010000121.1, forward strand.
GAAGTTTCTCGATGAGTCGGTGCAGCTCGGGGAAGTCGGGCGCGCCCACGTAGGTCTTCACGATCTCGCCGCGCTTGTTGACGATGAAGGTCGAGGGCGTGAGCTTCACATCGCCCCAGGCCTTGGCCACGTCGCCCGTGTTGTCGATGGCCACCTTGAACGGCAGCTTGCGCGTTTGCGCAAAGTTGACCACGTAGCTGGGCGGGTCGTAGCTCATGGCCACGGCCAGGGTGTCAAAGCCCTTGGCGTTGTACTTGTTGTAGGTGGCGACGATCTCGGGCATCTCCGCCACGCAGGTGGTGCAGCTCGTGGCCCAGAAGTTGACCAGGGTGACCTTGCCCTTGAGATCGGCGGTGGACTGGCTGCTGCCGTCCAGCAGCACAAAGGTCGATGCGGGCGCCTCGGAGCGGCCCGTGTCCAGGTACACATAGGCGCCCACGGCTGCAAACGCCGCCACCGCCACACCTGCCGCCCAATGCTTGATCGCCATGACTTCCCATTCCTGCAGAAACACCGCCAGACCGGCATTGTGCCGGAGCCACCTGTGTGGAGTGCGCCGCAGGGGCAAAAGTTCGCCTCGGGCGCTCCGGGGCGGGTGTGCACTGCCGATAATCCCCCCATGAACTGGATACCGACCGGGGCCCTGGCCCTGCTGTGGCTGGCCGGCTGCAGCCTCGCGCTGAACTGGCGCAACGTGCCCGTGCCCGACGCAGCCCTCACCATCACCTTGCCCTGCAAACCGGACCAGGCCCAGCGCACCATCGAGCTGGCCGGATCGCCGGTGGAGCTGTCCATGGCGGGCTGCGAGGCAGACGGCGCCGTGTTGGCCGTGTCACACGCCGCGCTGGCCGACCCCGCCCTGGCGGGCGCCGCCCTCACGCACTGGCGCGCTGCCGTGCTTGCCAACCTGGGCAGCGGTGCGGCTGCCACCGCCGCCGACATGCCCTATGCCCCCCCCGGCGTGCTGCCGTTGCCGCAGTCGGTGCGCACCGTGGTTCAGGGCCAGCGGCCCGATGGCAGCGCGGTCAGCGCCCAGGCCGTGTGGTTCGCACGCACCGTGGGACCGCAGGTGCGCCTGTACCACGCGGTGGTCTATACCGACAAGCCCCGTCCTGAGCTGGCCGACACCTTCTTCGCCGGGCTGGCGCTGCAGTGATGGGAGCGCACGTTTTGCCACGGCGCGCCGCCGTCATCGTCTTCCTGGCGTTCGCGTTTGCCTACTTCCTCTCGGCGCTGCTGCGCGCCGTCACGGCCACGCTGGCCCCCACGCTGGCGCAGGAGTTTTCGCTGCAGGCCAGCGATCTGGGGCTGCTGGCGGGCGGCTATTTCCTGGGCTTTGCGGCCACACAGCTGCCGCTGGGCACCTGGCTGGACCGACACGGCCCGCGCAAGGTGGCGCTGGGCTTCCTGGGCGTGGCCATGGTGGGCTGCCTGGTGTTCTCGGCCGCCACGGGCTTCTCGGGCCTGCTGGCGGGGCGCGTGCTGTGCGGTGCGGGCGTCAGCGCCTGCCTGATGGCGCCGCTCACCGGCTACCGGCGCTGGTTCGAGCCCACGGCGCAGCTGCGCGCCAACTCCTGGATGCTCATGATCGGTTCGCTGGGCATGGTGGCCTCGACGCTGCCGGTGCAGTGGGCCCTGCCGCACGTGGGCTGGAGGCCGCTGTTCTGGGTGCTGGGCGCGTTGATCGTGCTGGCCATGGTGGTGATCGCCGTGGCGGTCCCCGGCTGGCGCGGCACAGTCCCGGCACCGCAGGAGGCGCCCGCCGCGCCGCCGGGCTATGCCATGGTGTGGGGCCACGCGTATTTCCAGCGCCTCGCGCCGCTGGGCTTTTTCATCTACGGCGGCATGGTGGCCATGCAGACCCTGTGGGCCGGGCCGTGGATGCAGCGCGTGGCGGGCTACACGCCGCTGGAATCAGCCACGGGTCTGTTCTGGATCAACCTGGCCATGCTCGGCACGTTCTGGGCCTGGGGCATGCTCAACCCCTGGCTGCTGCGCAAGGGCCTGGGGCCGGACCAGTTGATGGCGGCGGGTTTGCCGCTGTCGCTGCTGGTGCTGCTGGGCATCATCGTCGCCGGGCCGCGCGCGGGGGGCGGGGCGTGGGCGCTGTTCTGCGTGTCGTGCACCTTCGTGTCGCTCTCGCAGCCGGCGGTCGGCATGGCGTTTTCGCAGGCGCTGGCGGGGCGGGCGCTGTCGGCGTTCAACCTGGTGATCTTCGCGGGGGTGTTCGCCGTGCAGTGGGGCATCGGGTTGGCGGTGGATGCGTTCGGGGCCCTGGGGCTGGACACGGTGGCCTCTTTCCAGGCGGCCATGGGCTTGTTCCTCGCGTGCAACGCCTCGGCCTACGCGTGGTTCCTGCTGCGGGGGCAGCGCCATAATGTGTTGCAAACCTTCGCGCCATGAGCCCCCCTTCTTCCACCACCAGCATCCTCATCATTGCCCATGCTCCGCTGGCCCATGCGCTGCGCGAATGCGCACTGCATGTGTTTCCCGATTGCGCTGACAGCGTGGCCGCGCTGGACGTGCCGCCCAATGAGCCGCCCGAGGCCACGCTGGGCCAGGCGCGCATCCTGCTGGAGCAGTTGGGCACCGACTCCACCCTGGTGCTGACCGATGTGTTCGGTGCCACGCCGTGCAACGTCGCGCAGCGCCTGGTCGATGGCGTGCACTCGCGCCTGGTCACGGGCGCCAACCTGCCCATGCTGCTGCGCGCCGTGAGCTACCGCCACGAATCCCTGGATTCGGTGGTCAACCGCGCCGTGGTGGGGGGCACGCAGGGCGTGATGCAGGTGGCCATCTCCGCGCCACAGAACCAGAACCGCCGCAAGACCCATGATCAAGACCCGTACGACCATCAGCAATAAACTGGGCCTGCATGCCCGCGCATCGGCCAAGCTCACCAAGCTGGCTGGCAGCTTCCCCTGCGACGTTTTCATGAGCCGGGGCGAGCGCCGCATCAACGCCAAGAGCATCATGGGCGTGATGATGCTGGCCGCCGGCCTGGGCTCCGAGGTCGAGATCGAAACCAGCGGCGACCGCGAGCAGGAGGCCATGGACGCGCTGCTGGCCTTGATCGCCGACAAGTTCGGCGAGGGCGAATAAGGAGCAGGGCATGACCTTTGCCGTCCACGGACTCGCTGTTGCACGCGGCATCGCCATCGGCCGGGCCGTGCTGGTGGCGTCCAGCCGCCTGGAAGTGGCGCACTATTTCATCGAGCCCGGCCAGGTCGCCGATGAGATCGAGCGTGTGCGCAGGGGCCGCAACGCCGTGGTGGACGAGCTGCAGCGCCTGCAGGCCGACATGCCCGCCGACGCGCCGCCCGAGCTGGCCGCGCTGCTGGACGTGCACCTGATGCTGCTGCAGGACGAGGCCCTCACGGGCGGCGTCAAGCACTGGATCACCGAGCGCCTGTACAACGCCGAGTGGGCGCTCACCACCCAATTCGAGGTGATTGCGCGCCAGTTCGACGAGATGGAGGACGACTACCTGCGCGAGCGCAAGGCCGACCTGGAACAGGTGGTCGAGCGCATCCTGCGCTACATGAAAGGCGTGGCCAGCCCCGTGGCGCCGCCCGCCAGCACCGCGCGCCGCAAGACCCAGCAGGACCTGCTGCTGGACGATACGGTGGACGTGCCCCTGGTGCTGGTGGCGCACGACCTCTCGCCAGCGGACATGCTGCAGTTCAAGCAAAGCGTGTTCGCGGGCTTTGTGACCGACGTGGGCGGCAAGACCAGCCACACCGCCATCGTGGCGCGCAGCATGGACATCCCCGCCGTGGTGGGCGCGCGCGCTGCCAGCCAGCTCGTGCGGCAGGACGACTGGGTCATCATCGACGGCGATGCGGGCGTGGTCATCGTCGATCCCTCGCCCATCATCCTGGCCGAATACGGCTTCCGCCAGCGCCAGGTGGAGCTGGAGCGCGAGCGCCTGGCGCGCCTGCGCCACACGCCCGCCATCACCATCGACGGCCACAGGATTGAGCTTCTGGCCAACATCGAGCAGCCGGGCGACGCCGCCGCCGCCGTGCGCGCGGGCGCCGTGGGTGTGGGCCTGTTCCGCAGCGAATTTTTGTTCATGGGCAAAAGCGGCAACCTGCCCGGCGAGGACGAGCAGTACCGCGCCTACTGCGAGGCCATCGACGGCATGCAGGGCATGCCC
>DAIQRN010000122.1:0-7176 GCA_036786185.1 Acidovorax sp.
ACCGCCCCCGCCACCTCCCGCGCCGGTGGCTGTCGCCGCACCCAAGGCTGCAGCACCTGCCGCAGCGGGGCAGGTGCGCAAGCTGCGGATCCAGATCGGGCCCATGGACCGGCTGGACCAGGCCACCGCCATCAAGGAACTGTTTCGCGATATTCCCGGCCTCGGCACCATCGGGGACCTGGAGGCCACCCAGCCCAACACCCGCCTCTTTGCGGTAGAGACCACGTCCACCAACGACGATCTGCTGGACCTGTTCGCCTTCCACATTGCCAAGGAGCAGGTCGTCATTCAAGAGGCTGCGGCACCGGCAGGCAGTGTGCCGTCCGCCGGTGGTGACGAGGAAGTCCTGGTGGCTGTCGATGCCGCGGGTGGCGAAGCGCCCTACGGCTTCTTTAGCAATGCCCCGGGAGCGCCGTCCGAGGTGCCGCAGTCCGCAGCGCCGATCCCTGTGAAGGTGGCGCCCAAGGTGGCGGAGCCGAAGGGCGGCTTGCAGACACAGATGGAATCCACCACGATCCGCGTGGACGTCAAGAAGGTGGACCAGCTCATCAACCTGGTGGGTGAACTGGTGATCACCCAGGCCATGCTGGCACAGAACAGCCGGGGCCTGGACTCCGGCGCCTACCAGCAGCTGCTGGCGGGTCTGGCGGACCTGGATCGCAATACCCGCGACCTGCAGGAATCGGTCATGTCGATCCGCATGATCCCCATGTCCATCGTATTCAGCCGCTTCCCGCGCATGTTGCGCGATCTGGCCAACAAGCTGGGCAAGAAGGTGGAGCTGGTCACCCTGGGGGAGGCCACCGAGCTGGACAAGGGGCTGGTGGAGAAGATTACTGATCCGTTGACCCACCTGGTGCGCAACAGCTGCGATCACGGCATCGAAATGCCCGCGGAGCGCCTGGCCAAGGGCAAGTCGGAGCAGGGCACCATCACCCTGTCGGCCTCGCACCAAGGGGGCTCCATCGTGATCGAGGTGCGCGACGACGGCAAGGGCCTCTCGCGCGAGAAGATTCTGCAGAAGGCGCAGGAGCGCGGTCTGGATGTGTCGGACCAGATGAGCGATTCCGAGGTGTGGCAACTGATCTTTGCGCCAGGCTTCTCCACCGCCGACGAGGTGACCGATGTGTCGGGCCGTGGCGTCGGCATGGACGTGGTCAAGCGCAATATCGCGGCGCTCAATGGATCCGTTGAGATCGATTCCGCCGAGGGTTATGGCATGAAGGTGTCCGTGCGCCTGCCGCTGACGCTGGCCATCATGGACGGCATGTCGGTGGGGGTGAGCGACGAGGTCTATATCTTGCCGCTGTCTTCGGTGGTGGAGTCCTTCCAGGTGAACGCGGACGATGTGAGCACCGTGGCGCAGGGCTCTCAGCTGGTGAAGGTCCGCGACGAGTACATGCCGGTGATCGCCCTGGAAAGAATCTTCCAGGTGCCGCGCCAGGACCAGAGTCAGTCCAGCAACATCATGGTGGTGGTGGAGGCCGACGGCAGCCGCGTGGCGCTGCTGGTCGATGAGCTTCTGGGGCAGCACCAAGTGGTGGTCAAGAACCTGGAGTCGAACTACCGCAAGGTGCCCAACGTCTCGGGCGCGACCATCCTGGGGGACGGTACCGTTGCCCTGATTCTGGACACCGGCGCTCTGGTGCGCCGTGCACGCCACTAGTCAACAAGGAGTAGCACCATGAGTGTGATTGGAAAAACAGCCGAAGCGGCGCCAACCGGTGCACGGGAATACCTGACCTTCCGCCTGGACCAGGAGGAATACGGTATCGACATCCTGAAGGTGCAGGAAATCCGGGGGTACGAGCCCCCCACGCGGATTGCGAACGCCCCAAGTTTCATCAAAGGCGTCGTCAACCTGCGCGGCACGATCGTGCCCATCATCGACATGCGCCTGAAATTCAACTGCGCGCAGGCTGACTACAACAGCTTTACCGTAGTCATCATTCTGAACCTGCACAGCCGGGTCGTCGGGATCGTGGTGGACTCCGTGAGCGATGTGATGGAGCTGACACCGGAGAGCATTCGTGCCGCCCCTGACATTGAAAGTGCCATCGACGGCGGTTGCATCCTGGGCCTGGGCTCGGTGGGCGATCGCATGCTGATCCTGCTGGATATCGAGAAGCTCATGTCGGGTGTGGACATGGGGCTGGTGGTTGCCAACGAATAGGCTCCGCCGACATGGACGGGTAGCCGCCCGGCATATCCGGCTTGCCACTGTGGCTTGCAGATTTCATGGAGTGGACAGAAGTTTCCGTTGAATGATCAATATGGCCCAATCCATCAGCGCATCGGCTACAGCCCGATCGCCAGCGTCCCGGCTGGACCTCCCCGTGGCTGCGGCGCCTACGGGACCGCTGACGCAGGGGCGTGAGTTCGTCTGGACCAATGCAGACTTTGCGCGTGTGCAATCCCTGATCTACCAGCGCGCTGGCATCAGCCTGCATGATGGCAAGCATGCGATGGTGTACAGCCGCCTGTCACGCCGCCTGCGCGATACCGGGCACACCAGTTTTCACGACTACCTCGGCTGGCTGGAAACGCATGATGGCCCCGAGTGGCAGGAATTCATCAACGCGCTCACGACCAACCTCACGGCGTTCTTTCGTGAGCAGCACCATTTCGAGATCTTTGCATCGCATTTGCGTGCGAAGCCCTCGGCCAATTGGCGCGTATGGTGCAACGCGGCGTCCACGGGGGAAGAACCCTATTCCATTGTCATGACCGCTTTTGAGGCGCTGGGGGCGAATGCGTCTTTCAAGCTCACGGCCAGTGACATCGATTCGCGCGTGCTGGCCGCGGCGGCGCAGGGCGTGTACCGGCTGGACAGCCTCAAGGGGCTGAGTCCCGAGCGCTTGCAGAAGTTCTTCTTGCGCGGCAAGGGCGGCAACGTGGGCATGGTGCGGGTCAAGCCTGAGCTGCGGCGCGTCATTGACTTCATGAGCGTCAACCTGATCCGCGACGACTGGCCCTTCAAGGAACCCTTTGATGTGGTCTTCTGCCGCAACGTGATGATTTACTTTGATGCCCCCACACAGCGGCGGGTGCTTGAAAAGATCCACAGGGTGCTTGCCCCCGGAGGCATGCTGTTTGTGGGGCATGCCGAGAATTTCAGCGAATCCAAAGATCTGTTTACCCTGCGCGGCAAGACGGTGTACGAGCGCCGTTGATCTGTCCATGTTGTCCACCTCAGCACCATGACCCCACTGCAAGCAGGCTTTCCTTCCGCCCAGGCGATGCCTCTTGACGGCGTACCCGAGCGGCGCCGCGCCCCGCGCATCGCGCCCTTGAGCGCGGATATCTATTCCCCGGCAGCCAAGCCCGCGCGCGAGTCCTCGCTGCAAGAGCTCAAGGCTGCCTACCGTAAGCCGGGCGAGGCCGCGTTCTTCTATCTGGACCACCACTTTCAGCACAACGCCGTGAAGGTGCTTCCTGGCGAGTACTTCGTGTCCGATGAAAGCATGGTCATCATGACCGTGCTGGGCTCCTGCATTGCAGCCTGTCTGTGGGACAGCAGGGCGCGGGTAGGCGGGATGAACCATTTCATGCTGCCCGACGGCGATGGTGCCGACGCCTCGGGGCGCTATGGTTCGTACGCGATGGAGCTGCTGATCAATGAGATGCTGAAGCTCGGTGCCCGCCGCGAGACCATGCAGGCCAAGATTTTTGGCGGCGCCCAGGTCATGCGCAACTTCACGACCATGAATGTGGGCGAGCGCAACACCAATTTCGTACTGAACTACCTGCACACGGAGCGAATTCCGATCGTCTCGGAGGACGTGCTGGACATCTATCCGCGCAAGGTGGTTTTCTTCCCCGTGACCGGCAAGGCCATGGTCAAGCGGCTGGCGCATGCCCACCCCGAGGCCCTGGTGGCCCAGGAGGCCAAGGGCAACGCGGCCACCGTGGCCAAGGCCACGTCGGGTGGTTCTGTGGATCTGTTTTGAAGAAAGCCTGAGTGCATGAGCAGGAAAATTCGGGTGATCGTGGTGGACGATTCGGCGCTGGTCCGCAGTCTGCTGTCGGAGATCATCAATCGACAGCGGGACATGGAGTGCATCGGCACGGCCAATGACCCCTTGGTAGCGCGCGAAATGATCCGCGAGCTCAATCCCGACGTGATTACGCTGGACGTGGAAATGCCGCGCATGGACGGCATCGACTTCCTGGGCCGCTTGATGCGCCTGCGCCCCATGCCCGTGGTGATGATTTCCACCCTGACGGAGCGCGGCGCCGAAGTCACCATGCGGGCGCTGGAGCTGGGGGCGGTGGATTTCGTGGCCAAGCCCCGTGTCGGGCTGGCCAGCGGGCTCAATGATCTGGCCTCCCAGATCGTGGACAAGATTCGTGTAGCGGCGGTCGCCCAGGTGCGGCGCACTCCGGCCCAGCCGGCCGTGCACAGCGCCGCTGCTGACTCCGCGCCACCCCCATCGTCCGCCGCGCTGCTGGGGCGCCTGTCCACCGAGAAGCTGATCTGCATTGGCGCATCCACCGGCGGCACCGAGGCGATCAAGGAAGTGCTGGTGCAGATGCCCGCCGACTCCCCTGCAATCGTCATCACCCAGCATATGCCGCCTGGTTTCACCACCAGCTTTGCCGCGCGCTTGAACGGCCTGTGCCAGATCACGGTGAAAGAGGCCACCAACGGCGAGCGCATCCTGCCCGGCCACGCCTACATTGCCCCCGGCGGCAAGCAGTTCCATGTGGCGCGCAGCGGCGCGAACTATGTGGCGGTGGTGGACGATGGTCCGCCCGTGAACCGCCACAAGCCGTCTGTCGAGGTACTTTTCAAGTCGGCAGCGGCCGTGGTGGGCCGCAACGCTTTTGGCATCATGCTCACGGGCATGGGCAACGACGGGGCGGTTGCCATGCGGGAGATGAAGGACGCGGGCAGCTACAACTATGTGCAGGACGAGGCTACCTGCATCGTGTTTGGCATGCCACGCGAGGCCATCGCCCACGGCGCGGCGGATGAAGTGCTGCCGCTCACGCAGATTGCCCCGGCGCTGATCACCCGTCTGCGCGGCGCCACCGACCGGCTGCACCACCGCATCTGAACCCTGCTTCCGGCGCAGCAGGGGCTGTCGTCAGGCAGACAGACTCGTCCAGCGCTCCAGCGCCGCCATCAGTTCATCGTCGATGGCGCTGTTGCGCACGGCCATGGCGGCTGCGCGGGCCGGGTCACTGCCGTACAGGCTGCCGTCTGCCAGCGCATCTTGTAGCGTCTTCTGCTCCTCTTCGAGCGCGGAGATTTGGGCGGGGAGCTGCTCCAGCTCGCGTTGTTCCTTGTAGCTAAGCTTCTTTTTTGATAGCTGCTCGCGCTTGCTGGATATGCCCTGGGAGGCATTTTTATCTATTTTTTCATCAACCTTAGGTGCGGTGTTGGCGGGCATGCCTAGCGCACGGCTGCGCTTGGACTGCAGCAGCCAATCCTGCACGCCGCCCTCGTACTCGCGCCAGAGTCCATTGCCTTCGAAGGCAATGGTGCTGGTGACCACGTTGTCCAGGAACGTCCTGTCGTGGCTGACCAGAAACACTGTGCCTGCATAGTTTTCCAGCAGTTCTTCCAGCAGATCCAGGGTGTCGATGTCCAGATCGTTGGTGGGCTCGTCGAGCACCAGCACATTGGCCGGGCGGGCGAACAGCCTTGCCAGCAACAACCGGTTGCGTTCGCCCCCCGAGAGGGAGCGCACCGGTGAATGCGCACGGGCCGGTGAGAAAAGGAAATCGCTCAGGTAGCTCTTGACGTGCTTGCGTTGGTTGCCGATTTCGATCCATTCGCTGCCGGGGCTGATGAAGTCCTCCAGCGTCGCATCAAGATTGACGGCATGGCGCATCTGGTCAAAGTAGGCCACCTGCAGGTTGGCGCCCTGGCGGATGCTGCCCTGGTCGGGTGGCAGCTCACCGAGGATCATCTTGAGCAGCGTGGTCTTGCCCGCGCCGTTGGGGCCTATCAGGCCCACCTTGTCGCCCCGCAGGATGGTGCCCGTGAAGTTCTGCACAATGACCCGGTCGCCAAAGGCCTTGCTCACCCCGGTGAGCTCGGCCACGATCTTGCCCTGGTAGCCATTGGAGCTGCCCGTGGCGACATCCATGCGCACACTGCCCACGACGTCCCGGCGGGCCTCGCGCCTTGCGCGCAGATGCTCCAGGCGGGTGATGCGGCTCTGGCTGCGGGTGCGGCGGGCTTCCACGCCTTTCCGAATCCAGATCTCTTCCTGGGCCAGCAGCCTGTCCGCCTTGGCGGCAATGATGGCTTCTTGCGCAAGTTGCTCTTCTTTCTGGATCTGGTACTGGGCAAAGTTACCGGGGTATGAGCGTAACTGCCCACGATCCAGTTCAACAATGCGCGTGGCGACACGGTCCAGAAAGGACCGATCGTGCGTGATCGTGACCACGCTGCCGGGGAAGTCGATCAGCAACTCTTCCAGCCATTCAATGGAATCGAGGTCGAGGTGGTTGGTGGGCTCGTCCAGCAACAACACATCGGGGCGTGCCACCAATGCTTGCGCCAGTGCGACACGCTTCTTGGTTCCCCCCGAGAGCGTGCCAACCACGGCCTCGGGCTCCAGATGCAGGCGCTGCAGAGTTTCTTCGACGCGCTGCTCCCAGTTCCAGGCGTCATAGGCCTCAATTTCGGATTGCAGCGCATCCAGGTCGAGACCATCTACCCCCGACAGGTATTGATCACGGATCGCAATGACATGCTGCAATCCTTCAGATGCCGCCTGAAAGATGGTGGCCGCAGGATCCAGCGACGGCTCCTGCGCCACGAAGGCAATGCGCACACCTTGCTGCACCTGCAGCGATCCATCATCTGGCTTGGCCAGCCCCCCCAGGATCCGGAGCAAGGATGACTTGCCCGCGCCATTGCGGCCAATCAGGCCCACGCGCTCTGTAGTCTCCAGGGAAAAACCGGCATGGTCCAGCAGTGCGACATGCCCAAATGCCAGTTGGGCGTCTAGTAAGGTGATAAGTGCCATGGCGACAATTATCGGGCACTTGTCGCGCACCCCCTCGATTTCATGCTATAGTCGAGGGCTTCGCTGCCCAGAGGCGCTCTTTCTTGAGGTTTCTGGGTTGATCGAATCGAGGATTGAAGAAATCCAGGGGTTTTGGAAAAGATGCTGTTTTTTCGGTATACAATCTAAGGCTTCGCTGAGATGAAGTTGC